>NZ_JBSGZJ010000065.1:0-327 GCF_053610925.1 Streptomyces sp. NPDC054847
CGGGGGGCGCGGGGGGGGGGGGGGGGGGGGGGGGGGGCGCGGGGGGGGGGGGGGGGGCCACCCCCGGCCGGGCGGCCGGCGGCCCGGCGGGGCGGGGGGCCCCCCCCCGCAACCGGGCCGCGGCGCGGGGGCGGTCGGCCGGGCTTGCTGTCCGCGGAGGACCGGCAGCCGCCGGGCGGCCTGGCCCTCGGCAGGCGAGCTCGACCTTCGCCGCGACGTTGGGCACCCCCGGGCTGGCCCTCGGAGGGGTGCGTCCCTGGGACGACGGGGCATTCTCAGCCTCGCCGGCGATTGAGGCGCGGGGTCCGGGGCGGAGCCCCGCAACCG
>NZ_JBSGZJ010000065.1:335-22336 GCF_053610925.1 Streptomyces sp. NPDC054847
GGGCCCGCCCGGGGGGGGGGGGGGGGGGGGGGCGCGCCGGGGCTCGGCGCGCCCCCCCCCCCCGCGGGGGCCGGGGGCCGGGGGGGGGGGGGGGGCCCCCCCCCGCAACCGGGCCGCGGCGCGGGGGCTCGTGCCGGACCGGGCTACGTGCGTGGGAACTGCGGCGGCCCCGCCAACGGGGCTACGGGCGCTGGAACTGCGGCCCCATCGGCGGCAGCCGGAAGCTCGGGTCGGCGGCGTACGCCGCCGCCGCGGCCGGCTGCGGATAGCCGTACGCGGGCTGCGGCGCCGCCGGCACGTACGCGGGCGCGGGCTGCGTCACGTCCGACGGCGGATAGCCGTACGACGGCGCGGCCTGCGCAGCAGGCGTAGAAGGCTCAGCAGGCGCCACAGGTGCCTCCGGCGCCTCCGCCTCCTCCACCGAGATCCCGAACGCCGTCGCGAGCCCCACCAGCCCCGTCGGGTAGCCCTGCGCCACCGCGCGGAACTTCCAGCCGTCGCCGCGCCGGTACAGCTCACCGCAGATGATCGCCGTCTCCTCGCCCGTCTCCGGCTTGACGTCGAAGACGGCCAGCGGCTCCCCACCGGCCGGCGCGGCGGCGTCGTGGAGAAGTATCCGCAGGTCACGTACGTGCTCGAAGGTGCCGCCGTCCGACGACGCCGCGATCACCACCTGGTCCACCGACGGGTCCAGCGCGGCCAGGTCGGCCTCGACCGTGTCGGTCAGATGGTCGCCGACGTGCTTCTTCGGCAGCCGCCGCACCAGCCCGGACGGATGCCGTGGCTGGTTGTAGAAGACGAAGTCCTCGTCGGAGCGCACACGGCCGTCACCGCCGAGCAGCAGGGCCGAAGCGTCGACGTCGGGGACCGCCGTGCCCGGCGTCCAGCGCAGCACGGCCCGTACGGCCGTGGCATCAAGAGGGACGTTCGAGCCCTTCAGCATCGCGTGCGTCATACCGGTCATCCTGCCTGGCCGAGGGGCCCCGGGACAACGCGGGGCCCAGTTCCCGCACGTGCCGCACCCGGCGCGGACACGTGTACGGCATGGGCGAGAAGCGGACGAGTTACCCGGAGTTCATGCACTTGGGGAACTCTGGACACCTGTGCTTACGTACTATTACCGGCCACATGTTGTCAGGCCCGAAGCGGCAGTACGGGGGATCTCTTATGCGTCATTTCGGGCACATCCCGCCCGCGGAAAGGGCGAGGCTGTTCCACCAGGAGCCGTGCGACTTCGACGCGGACTCGCCGACCCGGACGCTGGCGGCAGCCCTGGGCGCGACTCTCTACAGCCCGGCCACCCGGCCGAAGCTGGCCGACGACGTGCTCAAGCAGGCGGCGCGCGGGGTCGTCTCCATGGTGCTGTGCCTGGAGGATTCCATCGACGACGCCGACGTCGTCGACGGCGAGGCGAACCTCGTCCGGCAGTTCGCCGACCTCGACGCGCGGGGCGTCGAAGTGCCGCTGCTGTTCATCAGGGTCCGCACCCCCGACCAGATCCCGGACCTCGTGAGACGCCTGGGGCCGTCGGGACGGCTGCTGTCCGGATTCGTGCTGCCGAAGTTCACCGACGAACGCGGCGCCCCGTTCCTCGAGGCCCTCGTCACCGCCGAGGCCGCCGGTGGCCGGCGGCTGTTCGCGATGCCCGTCCTGGAATCGCCCGAGCTGCTGCACTTGGAGACCAGGACGGAGGCGCTCACCGGCATCGCGCGCACCGTCGACAAGTACCGCGACCGGGTCCTCGCCCTGCGGCTCGGCGTCACCGACTTCTGCTCCGCGTACGGGCTGCGCCGCTCGCCCGACATGACCGCCTACGACGTACGGATCGTGACGTCCGTGATCGCCGACGTGGTCAACGTGCTCGGCCGCTCCGACGGCACGGGCTTCACCATCACCGGGCCGGTCTGGGAGTACTTCAGGTCTCAGGAGCGCATGTTCAAGCCGCAGCTGCGCCGCAGCCCGTTCCTCGAAGGGCGGGCCGAGGAGTTGCGCAACGCGCTCATCGAGCACGACCTCGACGGGCTGCTCCGCGAGATCGAGCTGGACCGGGCCAACGGCCTGATGGGCAAGACCTGCATCCACCCCTCCCACGTCCTGCCCGTGCACGCGCTGTCCGTGGTCAGCCACGAGGAGTTCAGCGACGCGCAGGACATCCTGCGCCCGGAGCGCGGCGGCGGCGGGGTGCTGCGCTCGGCGTACACGAACAAGATGAACGAGGTGAAGCCGCACCGCGCCTGGGCCGAGCGGACCCGCCTGCGCGCCGAGGTCTTCGGTGTCGCCAAGGAGGACATCGGCTTCGTGGAGCTGCTCGCGGCCGGGCTCACCGACTGATGACGCCGAAGGGACCGATGACGACGAGGGGCGAAGAGAACGTGGTGTGGTCGGGAAGCTGGGTCGCGGAGCGGCTGGGAGTCTCCCTCGTCGGCGACGAGGGACTCCAGGAGCTGCTGGGCCTCGCCCTGCGCCGCAACCCGAAGCGGGCGCACCTGCTCGTGTCGAACGTGCTGGGCAAGCATGTGCCCCAGCAGCCGCTGGTGGTCTGGCGCGCGGGACACGACCTCGGCGTGCGGGTCCGCGACCTGCTCGGCACGGACGAGTGCCGGCGCGCGGTCGTCCTCGGATACGCGGAGACCGCGACCGGGCTGGGCCACGCCGTCGCGGACGGCATCGGCCTCGCGCCCTATCTGCACTCCACGCGCCGCCCCGTCGAGGGCGTGGCGACCGCGGGCGGCTTCGAGGAGTCCCACTCGCACGCCACCTCCCACCTGCTGCTGCCCGAGGACCCGGGGCTGCTGGGCCGGCCGGGCCCGCTGGTCCTCGTCGACGACGAGTTCTCCACGGGCAACACCGTCCTCAACACCATCCGCGACCTGCACGCCCGCTACCCGCGGGAGCGGTACGTGGTCGTGGCCCTGGTCGACATGCGTTCCGCGTCCGACCTGGGCCGGCTGGACGCGTTCGCCGACGAGATCGGCGCCCGCGTCGACCTGGTGGCCATGGCCTCCGGCACGATCCGCCTCCCGGACGGCGTCCTGGAGAAGGGCCGGGCCCTGGTCGCGGCGCACGAGCGGGCACCGGCGGACGCCGCTGCCACGCCGGTCCCCGCGGGCGCCGGCGCGGCCCGGCACACGCGGGTCGAGCTCGAGTGGCCCGCCGGCGTCCCCGACGGCGGCCGGCACGGCTTCACGCCCGAGCACCGCACGGCGCTGGAGGCCGCCCTGCCCGGCATGGCGGCCCGGATAGCGGACGCCCTCGGCACCGCACCGGCCGCCCCGGACACGGGCGGAACCCGCCGGGTCCTGGTCCTCGGCAACGAGGAGCTCATGTACGCGCCGCTGCGGCTGGCCGTGGCCCTCCAGCAGAACGGCCACGCCGGGACGGCCCCGGAGACCGTGGCGCGGACCGCTGCCGCACAGGCGGCCCGTACCGAGGTGTACTACTCCACCACCACCCGCTCGCCCGTCCTCGCCGTCGACGACCCCGGCTACGCGATACGCACCCGGCTCGTCTTCCCCGCCCACGACGACCCGGCCGACGGCCCCGGCGAGCGCTACGCGTACAACGTGGCCGGTGCCGGCTTCGACGCCGTCGTCGCCGTCGTCGACTCGACGGCCGACACCGACCGGCTGCACGCCCCCGACGGCCTGCTGGCCCAGCTCGCCGCCCACACCGGGCACGTCGTGCTCGCCGTCGTCCCCAGCTACGTACCGGGAGTCCCCGGCCACGTACCGGACCATCACGCGCCCGAAGGACCTGAAAGGCCCTCCATGCTGCCCCAGCCGCTCCGCGGACCCGCCTTCTCCTCCTACGCGCCGGAGGAGGTCGGCTGGCTGCTCCAGGACCTCTCGGAGGTGGAGCTCGAGGCACCCACGGAGGAGCGCGAGGAAGCCATCCAGAGCGGCGGCGCGCACTACGCCGAGTCGCTGCCCGTCGAGTACCAGCCCGACGAGCAGTACCAGCGACTGTTCGAGACGGCGCTCACCGCCTCCGCCGCACGCATCGCCCGCGCTGTCGGAACCGTCACCGACACCGTCCTCGCCGAGCGGACGCCGCGCCCCGTGCTCGTCTCGCTGGCCCGCGCCGGCACACCCGTCGGCGTGCTGATGCGCCGCTGGGCCCAGCACCGGCACGGCCTGGACCTGCCGCACTACGCCGTGTCCATCGTGCGCGGCCGCGGCATCGACGCCAACGCCCTGCGCTGGCTCGCCGAGCACCACGACCCGGCCGACGTCGTCTTCGTCGACGGCTGGACCGGCAAGGGAGCGATCACCCGCGAACTGGCAGAGGCCCTGCGGGACTTCCCCGGCTTCGACCCCGAGATCGCGGTCCTCGCCGACCCCGGCGGCTGCGTGCGCACATACGGCACCCGCGAGGACTTCCTCATCCCCTCCGCCTGCCTGAACTCCACGGTCTCCGGCCTGATATCGCGCACGGTCCTGCGGGCCGACCTGGTCGGTCCCGACGACTTCCACGGCGCGAAGTTCTACCGCGAACTCGCCGGTTCCGACGTCTCCGGTCACTTCCTCGACACCGTCGCCGCCCGCTTCGACGAGGTCATGTCCGCCGTCGACGCCGACGTGAAGGAACTCCTCTCCGCGGACCGCACCCCCACCTGGGAGGGCTGGGGAGCCGTGGAGCGGATCAGCGAGGAGTACGGCATCCACGACGTCAACCTCGTCAAGCCGGGCGTCGGTGAGACCACCCGCGTCCTGCTGCGCCGCGTCCCCTGGAAGATCCTCGCGAGCCGCGGCGCCGGCGCCGACCTCGACCACATACGGCTGCTGGCGGAGCAGCGCGGCGTACCGGTCGAGGAGGTCGACGAACTTCCCTACAGCTGCGTCGGGTTGATCCACCCCAAGTACACCCGCGGCGCCACGGGCGCCGACGGCAGGGCGGTGACGAAGTGACTGCCCACCCGTCTCCCACCACCGCCCTTTCACAGAGGCGCTCCGCGCCGCCCCTCTGCCTCGTCGCCAGCGACCTCGACCGCACCCTCATCTACTCGAACGCGGCGCTCGGCCTCGGCATGCCCGACGCGGTCGCACCCCGGCTGCTCTGCGTCGAGGTGCACGAGCACAAGCCCCTGTCGTACATGACGGAGCGGGCGGCGGGGCTGCTCACCAAGCTCGCGCAGGACACCGTCTTCGTACCGACGACGACCCGCACCCGCAAGCAGTACCAGCGCATCAGCCTGCCCGGCCTGCCGCCCAAGTACGCGATCTGCGCCAACGGCGGGCATCTGCTGGTCGACGGCATCAGCGACCGCGACTGGCGCGAGGCGGTCGCCGCCCGGCTCGCCGCGGAGTGCGCACCCCTCGACGAGATCCGGGCCCATCTGAACAGGACCGCCGACCCGGCCTGGCTGCGCAAGGAACGCGTCGCGGAGGACCTGTTCGCGTATCTCGTCGTCGAGCGGCAACTGCTGCCGGACGAGTGGGTCAGGGAACTCGGCGTGTGGGCGGAGGCCCGCGGCTGGACCGTCTCCCTCCAGGGACGCAAGATCTACGCCGTCCCCAAGCCGCTCACCAAGAGCGCCGCCGTGCGCGAGGTCGCCCGCCGCACCGGGGCCGGGCTGACGCTCGCCGCGGGTGACTCCCTCCTCGACGCCGACCTGCTGCTCGCCGCCGACCTGGCCTGGCGGCCCGGACACGGTGAACTCGCCGAGGCCGGCTGGGGGGCCGAACACGTCGTCGCGCTGCCGCAGATGGGCGTCGCGGCGGGCGAGGAGATCCTGCGGCTGCTGCGGCAGGAGGCACGCCGGTTCCGCCGCGAACGGCAGGGCATCGACTCCGTCGTCATCCCGCCTCCGGTGGGAGGCGTGGGCTCGGCCCCGGCGTGATCCCGCGCGGGGCGGGAGGTGCCGGATCGGCCGGGGCGCGACCCTGCCCCGGTCGTGCGGTGTCGGCTCAGCCCCGGCGTGATCCCGTGTCCGCGGGAGGGCCGGCTCAGCCCCGGCGTGATCCCGCGCCGGGCCTGAGCAGCCGCACGGCCGCGAACAGCAGGACGGCCACCACGGCGGCAGCGACCACCGCCTTCGAGTAGGCGGAGACGTAACCGGTCACGTCCTCCCACCTCTCGCCGAGCGTGTGACCGGCGAGGACGAACACCGCGTTCCAGATCGCGCTGCCGAGTGTGGTGAGCGTCAGGAACAGGGGCAGCGACATCCGCTCCACCCCGGCCGGCACGGAGATGAGAGAGCGGAAGATCGGGATCATCCGCCCGAAGAACACCGCCTTCGCCCCGTGCCGGGCGAACCACGCCTCCGTACGCTCGATGTCCGCGACCTTCAGCAGGGGCAGCCGGGCCGCGATCGCCACCGTACGGTCCCGCCCCAGCAGCGCCCCGATCCCGTACAGCGCCAGAGCGCCGGTCACGGACCCTGCCGTCGTCCACAGCAGGACGGCGACGAGCCCCATCTGCCCGCTGCTCGCGGCGAAACCCGCCAGCGGCAGGATCACCTCGCTGGGCAGGGGAGGGAACAGGTTCTCCAAGGCGATGGCGATCCCCGCCCCCGGTGCGCCAAGGGTTTCCATCAGGCTGTTGATCCAGCCCGGTGCGCTGCTTTCGATGCCGCTGCTCATGCCCCGAACGCTAGGCAGGCGAAGCTGAAGAGACGCTGAAGGCGACCGCACACCTTCCTGCGGTTTTCCGCAGTGTGCCCGGCCCGCCCCACCGGTTAGCGTGACGGATCATGAAGGCACTGGCGGTGCAGGGCACCCGGTACGCGGTGGGACTTCTCCTCGGCACGCTGACCGCCGTGGTGGAGCTGCTCTTCGCGTTGCTCGGCGGACTCGTCCTGCTGCTGGTACTCGCCTGGCCGCGCGGCCGGCGCGCCGTGCAGCGGCCGCTCGGGAGCATCGCCACCCGTCTCGCCCACCTCGAGCGGCGCAGGCTCGCCCGTTTCCTCGGGGCACGCATCTCCTCCTCGTACGGCAGCGGACACGCCGCGCGGTACGTCGTCGCCCGCTGGCCGCTGGGGCTGCTCGGAGGACTCGTGATCTTCTGCGTGCTGCTCGGCCTGCTCTACGCGGGATACGCCGCGCTCGGCTGGACCGTCGACGACATCGACTACCCGTGGGCGGTCGCCGGGACCGGTCTGGTCGGACTCTTCCTCGTCTTCCTCGCCGCCCAGAGCGTCTTCGGACTCGCCCTGCTCGAAGGCCATCTGGCCCGCCGGCTCCTCGGCCCGAGCCACCACGACGAACTGGAACGGCGCATCGCACAACTCGCCACCACCCGCGCCGGGATGATGGACGCCGTCGACGGCGAACGCCGCCGTATCGAACGCGACCTCCACGACGGCGTCCAGCAGCGGCTCGTCGCCCTCGGCATGCTCCTCGGCCGTGCCCGCCGCAGCCGCGACCCCGACCGCGCCGCCCAACTCCTCCTCCAGGCCCACGAGGAGAGCCGCCGCGCCCTCGCCGAACTGCGCGACGTCGCCTGGCGCATCTACCCGACCGTGCTGGACGAGGCCGGGCTGCGCGCCGCCCTGGAGACCGTCGCGGAACGCACCCCGCTGCCCGTGCACCTCACGTACGAGGTCCCGGAGCCGCCCGGGTCCCGGCAGGTCGAGACCGTCGCGTACTTCGTCGTCTGCGAATCCGTCACCAACGTCGTGAAACACGCGGGCGCCACCCGCATCGCCGTCACCCTGCGCCGCGACGGCCCGAAGCTCGCGCTGCGCGTCGAGGACGACGGGGTGGGCGGCGCGGACCCCGCCGGCGGCGGACTGACCGGCCTGGCGAGCCGGGTCGCCGCACTCGACGGCCGCTTCCGGGTCGACAGCCCGGCCGGCGGCCCCACCACCGTCACCGCGGAGCTGCCGTGCGTCTGATCCTTGCCGAGGACTCCACCCTGCTGCGGGAGGGACTGGTGCGGCTGCTCGCGGAGGAGGGCCACGAGGTGCTGGCCGCCGTCGGCGACGCCACCGCGCTGCTGGCGGCCGTGGAGGCGTCACCGCCGGACGTCGTGATCGCCGACGTACGCATGCCGCCCACGCACACCGACGAAGGGCTGCGCGCCGCCCTGGAGATCCGGCGGAGCAGACCGCAGGTCGGGGTGCTGGTGCTGTCCCAGTACGTCGAGAAGCGGTACGCGACCGAGCTCCTCACCGCCGACGACGGGGGAGTGGGCTATCTGCTGAAGGACCGCGTCGTCCAGGTCGACGAGTTCCTCGACGCGCTGGACAGGGTCGGCCGGGGACAGGCGGCGTTCGACCCCGAGGTCGTACGGCAGCTCCTGGCGCGCAGCACCCGCAGCGACCCCCTGTCACGGCTGACCGCACGGGAACGGGACGTCCTGGCCGAGATGGCGGAGGGCCACACCAACGCCGCCATCGCCGGCCGCCTCCACGTCTCGCAGAGCGCGGTCGAGAAGCACATCAACGCGATCTTCGAGAAGCTGGAACTGACGGGAACGACCGGCTACTCGCGGCGGGTACTGGCGGTACTGCGCTACCTCGGGTCGTGAGGCACCGCCCGCCACTGGGTCGTGGCCCGCATGGGGCGGGACGCAGGGGCGGGCGTGAGTGCGCGCTGCCGTCGCCTCGTCGCCTTGCCGTCGCTGGGCGGGTCGGGTCGGGTCGGGCGGGGCGCGTCGAGGCGGCGCTCGGCGCGGGTCAGCCGCAGCAGCCGCCTCCGCAACAGCCGCCGCCGCCACCTCCGCCGCTCGGTGCGGGTGCGGCGGACTTCGTGCCGCCGACGGCGACCGCGGAGAGCAGCTTCACGGTGTCGTCGTGGCCCTCGGGGCAGTTCGCGGGGGCGGAGGACTCGGCCATGGGGCGGTTCACTTCGAACGTGTCGCCGCAGGTCCGGCAGCGGAATTCATAACGAGGCATGCCCGTAAGGCTAGCGGCGTGCGAGCGGTCTACGGGAGAACAGGCGGCGACCGATCGTCGGGCGGTCGCCCGGGGCATTGCCGGCGGCGGGCGGCCGGGGCGCCAAGGGCTGCATGGCCGCGAGCTCCGCCCGGCGGCGGCTCGCGCGCTGCTCACGTTCCGCCTGGTCCGGGTGGCGGGCCCGCCAGTACGGATTGTCGTGCGGCAACCTCCCGCTGACCCGCCCGTACATGCCGAAGAACATCAGCAGGATGCCGACCACGAAGCTGAACAGCACGTTCTGGATGCGGAACGCGAGGGGGTTGAAACTCCGGTCGAGCAGGGCGAGGTTCACGAAGCCGCTGAGGATGAACAGAATGCCGAGGACCATGTTCACCGTCGAGGCGAAGTTGCCGCCGATCACCATGCTGACGAAGAGCAGCAGCCCGACGGCGATCGACAGGACGCTCAGCGCGCCGTTGGTGTTCAGGCCGGCGACGGTGTCGCCGCGGGTGTCGAAGAAGCCGATCCGGTCGATGAGCCCGAGGATCCCGAACGCGACCAGGACCAGGCCCATCAGCCCCGCCCCCACCCGGTAGAAGCGGCTGAGGTGATGATCGACAGGCAGATGCTCGTCCAGTGCGATGCGGCGCCTGCCCCGGCCCACGCTCCTCGAGCGCAGTACGTGTGCGGCCATCCCGGCCTCCATTCGTACGTACCCGGACACCGACTCCACCAGCATCCGCTGCGGGACGAAGGGGGACAAGCTGTGCGGATCGGCGGGCGGCGGGCGGGCAGCGCCGCGCGGGGGTTGCCGTGCGGGAGTGGCTTGCGGGCGGTTGCGGTGCCGGCGTTGCCGCGCCGGGGCGGGTACTGGCGGGGGCAGGCGTGCGGCGGCGGGGCGGGTGGACGCCGGGTAGGCGCCGGCAGCGCTGACCAGCGCGGCTGGCCCCGACCCCTCCCGCGGCCGTGGCCGTGGCAGGTCACGCGGCTCCGGCGCCGCGCTCCTCCCGGATCTGGTCGACCACGCGTGCCACGGTGCGCCGTACCGCTTCCGTCTCGGTCAGGAAGTGCCAGTAGTCGGGGTGTCTGCCCTCGAGCCCGGCGACGGCGCGCTCCAGCCAGGCGACGGAATCGTCCAAGGGGCGTGCGTGGCGCGGGTCGGGGGTGCTGCGGCCCGTCATCGCGAGGCGCTGGGCGTCACGGATCGCGAAGCGGGTCCGCTCGATCTCCTCCTGCGGGTCCTTGGCCACGGCGTTGAGACGCCGGAGCCGGTCACCGGCGGCCGAAACGGCCTCGTCCGTCGAATTCAGCAGCGCCCGTACGGTGCCGAGCAGGGCCGTGGCATCCGGCCAGCGCTGCTCCTCTCGCGCCTTGCCGGCCTCCCTCAGCTTCTCCTCGGCCTGGCGCACGGCGGCGGCCGCCTGCTCGGGCACGGGCTGGAGATCCTGCCAGCAGGCCGCGGTGAACCGGCGGCGCAGCTCACTGAGCACGGGCTCGACCTGGGCGGAGCGGGTGGTGAGCGCCTGGGCGCGGGTGCGCAGCGACACCAGGCGCTTGTCGATCTCGGCCGCGCGCTCGGGGAGCCGCTCCGCCTCCGTCCGTACGGCCTCGGCGTCGCGCAGCACACGGTCGGCGCGCTGCAGTGTCTCGGGGACGCCGTGCCGCCCGGCGCCTTCGTTGAGCTTCGTCAGCTCAGGGGCCAGGCGGGCGAGGCGCGCCGCGAGATCATCCGCCCTCAATCCAGAGCCGCGTACCACATCGAGAGCATTGCTCGCAGAAAGGAGCGCCTGTCGCGCCCGCTCGACTGCGGGAGCCAGCCGGGCAAGCTGCGTCTCCGCCTTGTCGAGCAACGGTCCGAGGCCCTGCTCGAACCGGTCGAGATCCCCCTTGACCCGTACCAGCTCGTCCCTGGCCCGGGTCAGCTGCGTACGCGCCTGCGCGGCCACGGACACTTCCAGGTCGTCCCGGTCCAGATCATGCGCGTCCACGGCCGTGATGTACGCGTGGCTCACCTCGTCGATGCGCCGCCCGAGCGCGGCGAACCCCTCCACGGCGCGGCGCGCCTCGGGCGAGCTGTCCACCGCCGTGATCGTCTCGATGGAGATCCGCAGATCCCGTTGCGCCGTGTCCAGCTCGTAGAACGCCGCTGCCGCGGCGTCCTTGGCGGCCTGCGCGTCCGCGCGCTGGCTCTCTCCCCGGCCGCCGAACCAGCGCCGGGTGCCCCCGCTCCCCGCGAAGGCGACGGGCAGCACGGCCGCGACGGCGGCGAGCAGCGGAAGCGGGACGAGTACCAGCGCCAGAACGCCCCGGACCTCACCCCGCACACCCCTGACGGCGGTCGCTCGTGCCTTGTCGTGCGGCCGTGCGTCTCTCGCCGTCACATCCCTCTCCCGTGCTGTGTCCGCCCTGCCCGGTCCCGGTCCGCTTAATTCTCCCACCAGGTAAGGACGAACACACGGGCCTGTCAGTTCGCGCTGCGCACCACGACTTCGCCGTTGTCGCTGCGGGCCTTGACGATGTGAGTGCTGTTGTCGTCGGTCGGCACGGCCACGTCGACGTCCCCGTTGTCGCTCTTGGCGTCCACCGCGTACGGCGCGCCGGCGCCGGGCAGCCTGATCTCGACCCGCCCGTTGTCGCTGTGGGTCTCCACCCGGTCGGGCACCGCGGCCATCTCGAGCCGCACGGACCCGTTGTCGGACCGGGCCACAACACGCTTCCCGGTCACCCGCTCCGCGACGACGCTGCCGTTCTCACTGTCCAGCTCGAGGGCCCCACTGGAGTCGGTGACCTTCACGCTCCCGTTGTCCGAACGGAGCTTCAACGCCGTGTCGAACCCGCTCGCCGTCACGCTCCCGTTGTCGTCGTCCACGGTCACGGAGGTGCCGCGCGGCACCTTCACGGTGTGGCGGGCCACGCAGTCGCTGGCGATGGCGTCGCACTTCACCTTGAGGGTGAGTGTCCCGTCCGCCATCTTCCAGGTGGCGTCCGGCCCGTTCCCGAGGAACACCCACCCGTCGACCTGCCGGGTCACCTCCACCTCGTCGACGTCGGCCGGTACGAGCTCGATGTCGGTGTTGTCGGAAGCGATGGTCAGCGCCGTCCCGGTGAGCGCGAACGACTTCTTCTCGACGGGTGCCTCACTGGCGTCGGCGCTCCCGCACCCGGAGAGCCCGACCGCGAGCAGCGCGACCCCGGAGGCGACGATGCCGCCCCGGACAACGCGGCGATGATGACGACGGAGTCCGCTTGTCATGGCGATCTTTCCCCCAGGTAGCTGTGCGGTTAGCTGCGCAGATAGCTCTGCGTGATGTTCCTTCACCCTAGGAGCGCGCCGGGGCCGCGATCGATCCGGTCGCCCACCGTCTCCCTGGTGGGGCTATCCCCCGTACGCCCACCGGCGGCGGCGTGGGGGCGAGCCGACCTGGGCGATCGGGGCCCGACGGCGGTTTGGAGCTGCGGGGGATGCGCCATGTAGGCTGTGGCCTCATCCACGGGTGCGTAGCTCAGGGGTAGAGCGCTGCTCTTACAAAGCAGATGTCGGCGGTTCGAAACCGTCCGCGCCCACCAGTGCAAAGGCCCCCAACCGATCACGGTTGGGGGCCTTTGACATCCACATCTGACATCAACGGGGGCGTTCACTCACGGCCGGGCCGCCTCTTGAGCATCCGGTCCATGTGGCTGACAGCCTCGCGCTGCGTGTCCTGGACGACGTGCGTGTAGACGTTCATCGTGACGGCGAGGGGGTCCGTACGAGCAGCGGCGAGGAAGCCCAACGGCTCGTCCAACGACCACGGCGACATCTTCCATACCTCGACGGAAGGCGGCTCTTGTTGATGACCTTCGCCTTGGGCTCGACGGCGACGAACACGACAGCGGTCGAGGTGTGGATCTTGAACGATGACATGGGAAGCTCCCTGCTAGGGGCGGAAGCGGCGGCTTGCTTGGCGGTAGGATGCCGCTTCTTCGCTGGGCTTGTGGGAGTCACGCGATAGCACCGCAGGACGTTCGCGTTCCAACTGGTGCGCACCAGCTGTGCAGCGTTGTTCGCTGTCCGGCTTCTCCACTCGCCTTCCTGTGACGCTCTAGAGAACCGCGCCGCTCAACCGTCCGTTCACAGAGGTTCACTGGTCCACTGCCGCCCCATTAACCCGGCCTGTTAACCCTGACGACCGGCGTCGATGCGGGTCATGCTGTTGTAGAGCTGTCATACGTTCGGGGGCGGTGCAGGTGCCCAACCGGCTGCCAGGGGTGAGGCACGGGCGGCCTGCACAGTCCTACAGCGCCGCCCCCGGCAGTTGGCGGCGGACTGCCGGCAGCCGCACCCGCTCTTACCTGCAGTCCTCGGCGCACAGGAGCAGGAGCGGCGGCGCTGGCCGAACCACCAGGTTCCGGCGGCGAGCACGGCCAGGACGACGGCGAGGGCGGGCAGCCGGCCCACCACCGCACCGGCCCCGGCCCCTACGACCCCAGCCGTGATCCGGAGGGGCAACGCGCAGCACGCCACGCAGGCCAGGGCGGCCAGGCCCCCGAGCGCCTTCGGGGCGCGCTGAGGGCGCAGGTCAACAGCAGGGTCCGGCATGGCGGTTGGTGAAGCGGCTGCGGCCGCGACAGCGAGGTCAGCTGTTCGGAGAACAACGCATCCCACTCGGCGACCCGCAAAGGCCGCTCCTCGGTGGGCAGCGTGCAGGATTGCGGCAACCACGCAAGATCACTCATCGCACTCACTCCCGTCGTCACGTCCCCGCTGGTGGGGAAATCTCCGACGGTAAGCCTGCACCCAGGTACCGGTTGCCTGAGAGCAAGCTTCGAGCGCGGAGGCGGCCCCGCGTGCCCCATACGTGCCCGAGTGGACGGTCAGAGGCGGGGAACAGCGGGGGAACTGCGGCGCACCTCGCCGCCCGGTACTCCCACCCTTTGCCGAGCTGCAGACTCCACCGTCTTCAAGGGTCTCCTTGATCAAACTCTAGGGACGCCACTGTTCACGGTAATCGGGGTGCTCAGCATAGGACTGTGCGAGTACGCGAAGGGCGTATGTGAGGCCGGCGAAGCGTGGGTCCGTGGGATCCATGGCCGCGTAGTCCCGCGCCAGCATGTCGACAAGGTCGAGCATCGGCAGGTGACTGTCGAGTAGGGCATCGCCACCGAAGCGGTAGCTCACCTCGGCATAGGCGTGGTTGTCCGCCTCGCACTGGGCGTGAATGGACTCCAGCATCTTGACCACCAGCGGCAGCGGCCAGCCGGCGCAGGCCACTAGGTGTGCTGTCCCGGGACGTTGGTGACACGCGTGCTGGGTGCTTGAACGGGTGAGGGCCTTCTGGGTTCGGTGTGGATTGCGACATCTACACCCGACCACAGGAGGCCCTCTTGTCCCACCGTAACGCCCCGCTGACTCCGACCGGACGGCTTCGTCTGGCCCGGTGCGTCGTCGAGGACGGCTGGCCGCTGCGCCGGGCTGCCGAACGCTTCCAGGTCAGTCACACCACCGCCGCCCGCTGGGCCAGGCGTTACCGTCAGGCGGGAGCCGCAGGACTGCACGACCGTTCCAGCCGCCCCCACCACCAGCCAGGCCGCTCTCCCGCCGCGGTCGAGGACCACGTCGTGCGCCTGCGACGCGAGCACCGCATCGGCCCCATCAGGCTGGCCGCCCGCTGCGGCGTCGCACCCTCGACGGCCCACCGCATCCTCAAGCGGCACGGCCTGTCAGCCCTGGCCACCCTGGACCGCGCCACCGGCGAGCCCATCCGCCGCTACGAACGTGCCCGGCCCGGCGAACTCGTCCACATCGACGTCAAGAAACTCGGACGCATCCCCGACGGCGGCGGCCACAAGGTCCTGGGCCGCGCGGCCGGCCGCAAAAACCGCGCCGGCACCAGACTCGCCTACCTTCACACCGCCCTGGACGACCACTCCCGCCTGGCCTACACCGAAGACCTCCCCGACGAGAAGGCCGCCACCTGCGCCGCCTTCCTCTCCCGGGCCACCGCCTGGTTCGCCGCCCGGGGCATCACCGTCGAGCGGGTCCTGACCGACAACGCCTGGGCCTACACCAAGAACACCTGGCGCGAAACATGCCGCGAGCTGGGCATCAGCCCCCGCTGGACCAGGCCCTGGCGGCCCCAGACCAACGGCAAGGTCGAACGCTTCCACCGCACCCTGCTCGACGAATGGGCCTACCACCGGCCCTACACCTCAGACGCCGAACGCCAGGCAGCGTTTCCCGACTGGCTGGACTGGTACAACTACCACCGACCCCACACCGGCATCGACGGCCACACACCCGCCAGCCGCGTCACCAACCTGCCGGGAAGCACAACTAGGGCGCTGCCGTCCTCGGTGAGGAAGAGCAGGGTGGTCCATGTCCGATCGGCAGAATCGATCAGCCCTGTGCGCACGGGCCGGCCAGGTTCGCGGACGAGCTGCACTGCGCGTTCCAGCCCAAGAGGTTCGAGTCCGTGCATGCGCATGCGCTGAAGTCGGCGCTCGACGACGCCGGCATGCTGGCCTGAGGGTTGTGCGCGGTCTCCCACCCAGTAGGTGGCGCCGCTGCGGAGGGTGGCCAGAGCTATCACGGACGCCTCGTCATCACCGGCCAACAGCGATTCCAGCACATGCCGTTCCATGGTCCCCCCGCTGGGATCCTGCGGTACAGCAGCCAGGTACCGCAATCCCAGCAACCGCCCCCGAACGGTAGCGTCCCTCCGGGCCCGCCCAGCGGCCGGCACGGCAGTCACTGACCGATGCGGCCAGAGCTACGGATCAGAAGTCACCGAGCGCGGCGCGGGGCCGGAGCAATTGGTCGGCCGCGCAGCCATCAGGGGCTGGCGGCTAGGCTCGATCTTCGTGGTCGAGATGACCAATTGCCTCGACAACCTCTTGCTGCATGAGCTGGAACTCGTCGTCGGTGGGGTAAGCGCGGGCAAACCTGCTGTTGGGGTCCCTGGTGGCTTCGACGTAGAAGTCAGCCACCATGCCTATCCAGTTGTGCTTGGGCTACATGGCCAGCATGAGAGCTGTCCCCTCTGCGGATCTCGTACCGCCGGATCGGACGGTGCTGTGCGGGAGCTGGTACGTGCTGCACACCGGCCTCCAGCGGGAGTGCCTGCGAAGGAACTTCGAGAGATTCACGCACGACGACGTCCGCACGAGGGAAACCGGCCTTTCTCGCCGTGAGGCCGCCGACGCGCCCAGCGCCCCGTTCATCACCGCTAGCGTGGCGCGGTGTCGTCGGCCGGGAACGCGGCGCCGTGGCCGGGCACGATCAGATCCGCGGCGGCGAGTACCCGGAGCCTGGACGCCCGCAGTATCTCGTGATCCGGGGCCACCGGGTCGTCCACCGGGCCGTTGGGGCGCCACCACAGGTCACCCACGAAGGCCACGACACCCGAGTCCGTTCCTGCCAGCAGGGTGATGTCCTCGCGGCTGTGTCCCGGGGTGCGGATCAGCCTGAGCGAGGGGGTCAGTTCGTAGCCCTCGGCGTCGCGGTCGGTCCACTGGTCGTTCTGGTAGATCGCCTTGTGGTCGTGGACCCGAGCGCGGCCGAAGAGGCCGACGTTCATGGTGTTGTCAGGATGGTGGTGGCTGAGCACCACATCGGTGATGTCATCCGGGCCGATCCCCGACTCCGCCAGCGGGCCGAGGATCCGTTCCCGGCCGGCCACCATGCCCGGATCGACGATCACGTGGCGTTCCCCTTCGCTGATGTAGGAGACGGTGGCGGCCACCCCGGGGCCGGTGGAGAGGGTGTATCCCGTGGTCAGGATCCTGTAGGTGGCGCTGCGGCCGAGCGGTGCGTCTGTCATGGCCCCAAGTCTTCGGCGTAGCAGCCCTCTTCACGAGTGGCCGCACTGCCACCGATCGCAGGAATCGTGCCACACTGCCCACATGCCGCCCTTCGTGACAGTCGCCGCCTACGCCTCGCCCGGTGTCGGGGTGCTCGGAGTCGGCATCGTCTCGGAGGTGTTCGACGCGCGCGGCCCCGACCTGCCCCGCTTCGACTTCGCCCTGTGCACCGACCGGCCAGGGCGGGTCCGCAGTGATGTCGGGCTGCCGCTCGTGGTCGAGCACGGCCTGGACCGGCTGGCGGCCGCCGAGCTGGTGATCGCGTTGCCATGGGCGGACTTCCGTACACCGCCGGGGCCCGCCGTGCTCGAGGCGCTGACCGCCGCGTATGAGCGCGGCGCGCTGGTCGCGGGACACTGCGTCGGTGCTTTCGCGCTCGCCGCGGCCGGCCTGCTCGACGGGCGGCGCGCCACCACCCACTGGCGGTTCGCCGGTCTGCTGGCCGAACGCCACCCGGACGTCACCGTCGAACCCGACGCCCTGTACATCGACGAAGGCCGGATCGTCACCGGCGCGGGTGCCGCCGCCGGCTTCGACCTGTGCCTGCATCTCCTGCGGCGGGAGTACGGCGCCGCCACGGCAAACGCCATCGCCCGAGACCTGGTCCTGCCGTCCCACCGAGACGGGGGACAAGCCCAGTACCTGGCCACCCCGGCCCCCGAGGACTGCAATGACGACCGGCTTGCCGACGTGCTCGCCTGGGCCCGCGAGCACCTCCACGAGCCGCTCCCCGTGGCCGAGTTGGCCCGCCGATCCCTGATGAGCAGGCGCTCTTTCGCCCGCCGCTTCGCAGCCTCGACCGGCACCACCCCGCACGCCTGGCTGCTCGGCCTGCGGCTCGGCCGCGCCGAGGAACTCCTGGAGACCACGGACCTCCCCGTCGAGGAGATCGCGCGCCTGGTCGGCTTCGGAAGCGCGGCCGTCCTGCGCGCACAGTTCGTACGGCGTCGGGGAGTGCCGCCGCGCTCCTACCGCCGGTCCTTCACCCGCACGCCGTAGCTCCCGAGCGATCTTCACCACCGCGCGCCCCCGTCGCGCTCCCGCTCGATCGGCGTGAGGCCTTCACGCAGCGCCAAGACCCGCGTCACAGTGGCGGGAGCCGGGGATTCAGCATCAAGCCGAAGGTGAGAGATTCCAATGCCAACTGGTGATCACATCGCACGTGGGTACTTCGGTCTCGGCGACAACGAGAACGTCGTTCATGTGACCAGCGACGAAGACTTCGTCCTGCACATCTGGGCCAGGAACGTCGAAACCTCGCAGGGTGGGGTACAAGTGTTGACGCCCCCGAGCCAGTTCCGGGGAAGTGGGTCGACGGGCCCTCTGGACGGATTGGTCCTCGACGTCCCTGCCCAGACGGGCATGACCCTCGGATGCATCGGGGCACAGGGCGGCGAGACCATCGATCTCTCGAGCGCTTTCGGCGCCAGAGTGACGGTGTTTCTGACCGTTGTCACCGTACGCGGCGCAGCGGTGGCGATGACCCGTGAGTAGAGGGTGGCGGTGACCCGTGAGTCGAGGTGCGCACCATGGTGTGGCACCGGACCGCGGACTGTGGCACCGGACCGCGTGAGGGGCACCGCTGCCCGGCATGGCCGAAGCGGCGGCGAGCGGGCGCCTGCGTCGTCGCACGCCGGCGGCCGTCCGCGCACGGCGTCCTCCGGCCCGGTGCGGCGTAGCGACTACGATCGGCCCATGACGGCACATCCGGCGGATGCCGCGTAGGCGCCCACGCGAGGTGAGGGCCACCGTGCCCCGCGGGCATAGCGACCGCACGGTGAGCACGCTGCTCATCAGCGCGTGTCCTGGGCCGTCGGCGTGTGCGGCCGTTCACACGTACCTCTTCGTCGACGGCCTCGACGTGGTCGCGCGCAGCGACAGCAGGATGGCCGGCCTCGATCCGACGCGACTGCTCCGCCCAGGCGGGCCGCTCTGTCCGACGGATACGCCGTGCACGGTGGATGTGGCTGCCCAGGAGCAGCCCGAGCCAGGGCCGGACAGGTTGACCATCCGGGTAGAGCTCCGGGGCGGGACGGTCGTCTGGTCCGACCTGATGTACCCGGGCGCCGACGGCCGACCTGTCGAGGAAGTCCGCTTCGGCCTGGCGCAGTATCTGAGCGAGGTCGAGCGAGCGTACGCAGCGTCGAGGAACCGGACCGGGACCGGACCTGACGGCTGACGAGTTGTCCACCCCTGGCGGCAGGTACGCGAGAAGCGGGGGCCGATCGACCTCGCAAAGGGCGTGTCTGCCGCCGCCCCCGAGGGTGGGCGTCAGGGCTTCGGGACGCTGTAGCGCAGGTGGGTCACGGATCCCGCGACGGGTTCCCCCTGGGGGATCAACTCGGCCCGTTCCCCGGCGAACAGCGGCGTGCCCTCTCCCATCAGCAGGGGGACGAGGTGGATGCGCACCTCGTCGAGCAGGCCCGCCCTGAGCAGTTGCCGGGCGACGGCGGCGCCCAGGACGAGGACGTCTTTGTCCCCCGCGGCTTCCTTGGCACGCCGGGCTGCGGCCTGCAGTCCATCGAAGGCGAACGTTCCGCCGTTGTCGCCGAGGAGGTCCTCCCTGGTCCCATGGGTGACCACGAAGCTGGGGACGCCAGGCCACGGCGTGCCGCCCCACGGGCCCAGGCCGAGGTCGAAGGTGCGTCGTCCGATGACGGTGGCCCCCACCGATGCGTCCAGCTCCTGGCGGATGCCGATGTCCACTCCGCCGTCCGGTCCCTTCCCGGCCATCCACTCGTGCAGCTGTTCACCGCCGTCCCCCATGGGTTCTTCGTCCCGGACGTTCGGTCCGGCCGTGAACCCGTCCAGGGACATCGACACGTCCAGTACCACCTTGCTCATGGCGAGTCTCCTTCGCTCCGTCGGCGCCGCCGTCCGGCGCCGGTGCTCCTCTGTGCGGCCGGCTCCGGCCGGGGGCCCGGGAGAGGGCGACGCGCATCTCCAGCACCGGTCCCACGTCCCTCAACGGCTTCCCGGCCGGAGGCGGCCGTCCCCTCCGACGCGCCAATGTCACTCCGACGATCCGGTGTCGGCGACGGACGAACCACGCGGACGGCGGGCTCGCGACAGTCCCGCTCCCGAGACAGCCCGCCGTACGCCGGTGCAAGCCACCGGCGTAACCGAGAGTGTTCAGGGGTCCCGGGCAAGAGGAGGCGACGCCGGCCCGTGCGCACAGGTGAGCCGGTGTCCGTATCGGTGTCGGAGAGCAGGCGCGTCCGCTTCGACCAGGCTCAGGCCGGACGGGCCCCGCACGCTCCCGCGAAGTCCCCACCCGTGCCCTTCCGTCCACGGAGGCGTCCACGGAGCCGCCGACCCCGCCTCGATCACAGGACGCTCGGCGTTATTTGGCCGCCATGGTCGGGCTGCGGGCGAAGGGCGAGCCGATTGCTGGATTTGACCTACCCGTGATGAGCGAAACCCGCTTTTTCCGCTAGCATGTTCGAGCTCATAACGATCATGTCAAAATATCACAAATCGGTTGAAAAATTGATATCCACATCAACGCGAGGGTCTTCGCGGCGAGGCGGTAGCCCTCGGTTCGATGCGTGGCGTCAGCCACGCGTCCTGCTGTGGGTCGCAGTGAGTGCGGTGGGCCTCGGATTCCTCATCGCACTGGAGATCGCCGCGCGTCGGTACGGTGAGCGAGGGCCGATCACCGACCAGGCGCGCGAGGTGATATTCGCCCCCAAATCGGGGACGGTGCTGTACGTCAGCATGGCATTGATGATGGTGGTGCTCACCTGGCGACAGCGGTTCATCGCGCTCGGCGCCGCGATCGGCATCGACGCCGTCTTCTGGCTTGTGCGGTGGGCTGTCGACGCCAAGATGATGGTCGGCAACGGTGCGTTGTGGGTGACTTTGGCCTGTGCCGTCATCGCCGTCACACGCCGTACCGGCCGTGACCGCGCCCTGCTGCTGAAAGGCGTCGGTCTGGCCCTGCTGCTCGTGGCCGGCCGCAAGACCGGCTACACCTGGCTGCTGATCACGTCGGAGACGCGCCCTACGGTGCTCGACCAGTACGTGGCGACCGCCGATCGCGCCTTGGGCGATCCGTCGTGGGTGGTGGGCCGGATCGTCGAGGCCACCGGCCCGGTCGGCGCCCATGTCCTCGACTGGGTCTACATTCAGCTCGCGGTGGCCGCGGTCGTCGTCGCGCTGTACCAGCTGCGCAACGTCGCGGCCGAGCGCCGCTTCCCGGGACATCATCTGGTGCGCACGTTTCTGGCCATCGGCCTGCTCGGGCCGGGCATCTACATGATCTTCCCGGTGGTCGGACCGATCTTCGTCTACGGTGCCGACGGGGGGCAGTGGGCGGTCGCCGATCTGTGGCCGCACACGCCGCCGCCGGTCGGTGACCCGCAGCCGATGCTCTTCGACGGAACTCCCCCGCGGAATTGCATGCCCAGTCTGCACACGGCGTGGGCCACCGCGATCTTCATCCACTCCCTCAAGGGTCCCTGGGCCCTGCGATGCCTGGGCGCCTTCTGGCTGATCGCCACGCTCGGCGCGACGCTCGGCTTCGGCTACCACTACGGCGCGGACATCATCGCCGGTGTGGTCTTCACGCTGACGATCGAGACGGCTCTGCGCGCGCTCGACCGCGGCTGGGACCGGCCGGGTGTCCAGATGGTCGCCTACGGCACCGCGGTCTTCGCCGCGCTCTTGGTGTCGTACCGCTATCTGTCGGTGCAGATGGCAGAGCAACCGTGGGTGTTCGGGCCGCTGCTGATGCTGGCGACGACCTCAGTGGTCTACGGCTACGTGCGGACCACCAGAGTGTGGGAGCGGAAGACCGCGTCGGTGCGCCTGCCGTCGCCGCGACGCGGATCGAAGCCGGAACTGGTCGAGCCGGGTGCGGCCGCTGCGGTCGCCGCCGCCGACCGGGCCGGCCAGAGCTGAGCATCGACGAAACGGCGGATGCCGACGGTGCGGAACCGTCCGACGCCCGCCGGCGCGCAAGGCCCCTCGCCGCTCACCTTGGGTTCTAACGGTCCTCGCAACACCCGCGATCTGTGGGAGTTGCGAGGACCGTGGGCGTTGAGCGTGATGATCTTGCCGGGTTGCGGGAGCGGTTCCTTGCACGGCTGGATGTCGTGGGGAACGTGACCGTGGTGGCGCGTGAGCTGGGGGTGAACCGGAACACTGCCTTCGGCTGGGCTCGGAAGGCCGGACGGAGTTCGGTGCGCCTGCCGCGGCGGCACCCCGGGCGGGACGAGTACGAGCGGCTTCGGGCCGCCGGTGTTGCCCGCCGGGTGGCGGCCCGGCAGGTCGGTGTGAACGAGCGCACGGCCAAGGACTGGGACTGGGGCGTCAAGAAGAGCCGCACCACGCGCACTTACGC
>NZ_JBSGZJ010000066.1:0-22249 GCF_053610925.1 Streptomyces sp. NPDC054847
TCCGGGGGCAGAGCCCCCGAAACACCGCGCGCAGCGCGGTACCGGGTCCGGGCGGAGCCCGGTTCGGGAAGGGGCGGGGTGGGGAAACGGCCCCCCGCAGCGGCCCCGCCCCGCCAGGGGCGACCGCATCGTGAGACTCCCGTCCAGCCCGCGGCGCACCTGTGGCAGACTTCCCCCGTGCTCTCGTTCGCCATGATTATCGGCAGCAGCGCGCCGGTCCGCAGTGACCGCTGACCCGTGGACAGCAATCCCGCGGCAGGCGGCACCGTGCCCCAGACCCGCGCGCAGACCTCTCGCACCCGCGAGGGGTTTTTTCGTTTTACGGCCTCACCCACGGCCGAATGCGAGCCGCGCGCGATGATGGGGGCAAGTGGAGCCAGACATTCCGGAGCCACTCATCCGACAGGAGTCAGGACAGCATGACCACCAACGGCCAGGACACGCAGGTCGACGACAGTTTCCATGTCTTCGACACGACGCTGCGCGACGGCGCCCAGCGCGAGGGCATCAACCTCACGGTCGCGGACAAGCTGACCATCGCCCGGCACCTGGACGACTTCGGCGTGGGTTTCATCGAGGGCGGCTGGCCGGGCGCGAACCCCCGCGACACGGAGTTCTTCGCCCGCGCGCAGAAGGAGATCACCTTCCGCCACGCCCAGCTCGTCGCCTTCGGCGCCACCCGCCGCGCCGGCGGCAAGGCGGCCGAGGACCCGCAGGTCAGGGCGCTGCTCGAGTCCGGCGCCCCCGTGGTCACGCTGGTGGCCAAGTCCCACGACCGCCATGTCGAGCTCGCGCTGCGCACGACCCTCGACGAGAACCTGGAGATGGTCCGCGACACCGTCTCCTACCTGCGCGAACAGGGCCGACGGGTGTTCGTCGACTGCGAGCACTTCTTCGACGGATACCGCGCGAACCCGGAGTACGCCAAGAACGTCGTCCGGACCGCACACGAGGCCGGCGCCGACGTGGTGATCCTCTGCGACACCAACGGCGGCATGCTTCCGGCCCAGGTCCAGGCCGTGGTCTCCACCGTCCTCGCCGACACCGGGGCGCGCCTCGGCATCCACGCCCAGGACGACACCGGCTGCGCCGTCGCCAACACCCTGGCCGCGGTCGACGCCGGCGCCACCCACGTCCAGTGCACCGCCAACGGCTACGGCGAGCGGGTCGGCAACGCCAACCTGTTCCCGGTCGTCGCCGCGCTGGAGCTCAAGTACGGCAAGCGCGTCCTGCCGGACGGGGCGCTCGCGGACATGACCCGCGTCTCGCACGCCATCGCCGAGGTCGTCAACCTCACGCCTTCCACCCACCAGCCGTACGTGGGTGTCTCCGCCTTCGCCCACAAGGCCGGCCTGCACGCCTCCGCGATCAAGGTCGATCCCGACCTGTACCAGCACATCGACCCGGAACTGGTCGGCAACACCATGCGGATGCTCGTGTCCGACATGGCCGGCCGCGCCTCGATCGAGCTCAAGGGCAAGGAGCTCGGCATCGATCTCGGCGGCGACCGTGAGCTGGTCGGCCGCGTCGTCGAGCGCGTCAAGGAGCGCGAGCTCCAGGGCTACACCTACGAGGCCGCCGACGCCTCGTTCGAGCTGCTGCTGCGCGCGGAGGCGGAGGGCAGGGCCCGGCGCTACTACCGCACCGAGTCCTGGCGGGCGATCGTGGAGGACCGCCCGGACGGTACGCACGCCAACGAGGCCACCGTGAAGGTGTGGGCCAAGGGCGAGCGCATCGTCGCCACCGCGGAGGGCAACGGACCGGTCAACGCGCTCGACCGCGCGATGCGGGTGGGCCTGGAGCGGATCTACCCGCAGCTCGCGAAGCTGGAGCTGGTCGACTACAAGGTCCGTATCCTCGAGGGCCGCCACGGCACCGGCTCGACGACCCGGGTGCTGATCACCACCGGCGACGGCAACGGCGAATGGGCCACGGTCGGCGTCGCGGACAACATCATCGCCGCGTCCTGGCAGGCACTGGAGGACGCGTACACCTACGGTCTGCTGCGCGCGGGCGTCGAGCCGACGGAGTAGTGCGCGAGGGGCGGCCCGGGTGGCCGGGCCGCCCCCTTCGCTTCGTGCTCAGGCCTGAAGCCGCCACTTCTGGTTCGCGGCCCCCGTGCACGACCAGATCTGTGCCCGGGTCCCGTTCGCCGAGGAGTTGTCCGACGCGTCGAGGCACTTGTCCGCGGGGACGTTCACCAGATCCCCGCTGCCCGCTTCGTGGCGCCATTGCTGGGCGCCCGAGCCGTTGCACGTGTAGAGCTGCACCTTCGCGCCGTCCGCCGTCGAACCCGATGTCACGTCCAGGCACTTGCCGAGCGCCTGCACGGAACCGTCGGAGCGGATCGTCCAGCGCTGCGCGGCGGAGCCGTTGCAGTCCCACAGCTGGACGGGCGTGCCGTCGGCGGAGGATCCGCCCGCCACGTCGAGGCACTTGCCGCCGAGGCCCACCAGGGCGCCGGACTGGTCCGAGCCGCCCGACTGCGTCCCCGACCAGGTGAAGGTCGCGGACGTCTTGCCCGGCAGCGAGTACGTGTACCGCTGTCCGCCCCAGTTGACGGTCATCGTCTGAGCCGACGACGAGTCGTTGTAGGCGATGAGGGCCTTGGAGCCGTCGGGGTTGCGCCAGGCCACGTTGGGGACGGCCGAGCTGCCGGTCGACGCGATCCGGTGGGCGCCCGGCTTCACGAACTTCGTGAGGTGGCCCATCGTGTAGTACTCGATCGTGTAGTCCACCTGGCCGTGCCGTGAGTCGCCGTTGTGGACGGTGATCAGGCCGTCGCAGGTGCCGCAGCCGCCGTTGTGCGGGCCGCGGTTCTGGTCGACCGCGAGGGACCACTTGGTCACCGACTTCGCCCAGTTACGGGTGTAGTCGATGATGTTCATCATGTCCTCGCGCTGCTGGTTCGCGATCCAGGTGCCGCCGGAGTGCTCGGTCTGGAAGGCGTCCAGCTGCGGGTACTGGTTGTGGACGTCCGTCTGCTTCGAGACGTTGCCTCCGTAGCCGTGCCAGGCCACCCCGCCGAAGTTCGGGTGGCTGCGCACCGCCGCGTCGTTCACGGTCTGCGCCGCGTACGCGTCGTAGGTGTCCCAGTTCCAGTCGTGCGCCAGCACCTTCGTGGGCAGGCCCGCGTCCGCGAGCCCCGGCAGCAGCTCGCTCTTGGTGAAGTACGCGAGCCCCGAGGCGTTCCAGCTCATCGAGGGGTATCCGCCGCAGCACGTCGGCTCGTTCTGTGCGGTGACGTAGTCGACCGGGACGCCTTGGTCCCGCCAGGCCTGAAGGTACTTCACGAAGTAATCGGCGTACGTGCCGTAGTTCTCGGCCTTCAGCCAGCCGCCGTTCAGCTGCCCGCTGTCCTTCATCCACGCCGGGGCGGTCCACGGCGAAGCCACCAGGGTCAGCGAGGGGTTGAGTTGCTCGGCCTGCTTCGTCAGGGGGAGCACGTCCTGGAGATCGTGCGCGATCGAGAACCTCGACAGGGACGGGTCGGTCTGCCCGGCCGGCAGGTCGTTGTACGTGTATCCGAAGCGCGCCAGGTCGGAGCCGCCCATCGGGTTGCGGATGAACGACAGTCCGATGCCGTCGGTGGGCGAGAACAGTTTGCGCATCGTGGCGTCACGTGTCGCCTGCGACAGAGCGCCGGAGCCCTTCATCAGCCAGGCCGCGGTGTCGGTGAAGGACGCGCCGCCGCCGGTGAACGTCTGGTAGCGGGTGTTCTCGTCGACGGTGATGTCGGTGCCGCCACCGCCGGTGCCCGACTGGAAGTGGATCGGTGCCTGCTGCTGAAGTCCGCGGGTGACATGGCGGCCGCCGCTGTCGTCCGTCGTGGTGAGCCAGACGTTCACCTGTTCACCCGCCGCCTGGGCGCTGCCGGCCGTGAGGCCGGTGAGGCCCGCCGTGGCGAGCGCGCCGGCCAGCAGGATGCGGACGGTTCTCATCGGTCGTCGTGCCGGTCGTCGTGATCGTCTTGCCAGCAGTCTCGCCATGAGCATGACCTCTCGGCTCAGGTGTGGGGGACGGGGCGTGAGTGAACTCCCGCACGGGGCACCCGTCAAGACTTCGCACATTCAGATCCTGAACGCAGAACTCCCCACACGCGCCCCGGACTTGGGTTTCAGCGGATTTCGGTGTGAAGTATTGACGGCATGACCGCCTGGCGGTTGACTCTGCGCACCACGCCGGAACCGGTTCCGGCAGCGGTTCCGGTACCGGTACCAGAGGCTCGACGCGGAGGCCCTTCGATGCGTGTCACCATCGCCGACGTCGCACGTGAGGCGGGTGTCAGCAAGACCACCGTCTCCCGGGTGCTGAACACCAAGGCCGATGTCGACGCCGCCACGGCCGCCCGTGTTCGTGAAGTGATCGGTGCGCTCGGCTACGTCCCCAGCTCGGGCGCCGTCGGTCTGGCCCGCGGCCGCAGCCGTACCGTCGCCATGCTGACGCCGCCGCTCACCTGGCCCTGGATGGGCGAGGTGCTCCAGGGCGTCGTGGACACCGTCGAGGCGGCCGGCTACGGCCTGCTGCTGTTCACCTGCAACCGGGGCGCGGAGTCCGTCGACCACTTCACCAGCCAGGTGTCGGCCAGGGCGTTCGACGGACTGCTCGTCATCGAACCGGAGAACACTCTCGACACCATCACCGCGATGCACCGCCGCGGACTCCCCGTCGTCCTCATCGACGACCGCGGGCACCACCCCGAGTTCCCGTCCGTGGCCACCACCAACCGGGAGGGCGGAGCCTCGGCCGCCCGGCATCTGCTCGCGACCGGACGCACCCGGCCCCTCGTGGCCACCGGTCCGGCGGGCTTCGGCTGTGTACGCGACCGGACGGACGGCTTCCTGGAGGTCCTGCCCCACGCTCTCGTCCTGGAGGGGGAGTTCACGGAGGCGTCCGGCCGGCAGGCCGTCGAGCGGGCGCTCGGCGACGGGACGCCCTTCGACTCGGTCTTCGCGCACAACGACCTCATCGCCGCGGGGGTGCTGCGCGCCCTGCGGGACGCCGGCCGCGGCGTGCCCGACGACATCGCCGTCGTCGGCTTCGACGACATCCCCATGGCCCGGCACACCGCGCCCCCGCTGACCACCGTGCGCCAGCCGATGCGGGAGATGGGCGAGACCGCGGCCCGGCTGCTGCTCGCGCGGCTCGGCGGCGAGGCGATCCCGGACGAGCCGGTCGTGCTGCCCACCGAGCTCGTCGTCCGGGGCTCCGCGCCCGACGGCTGACGCCGCCCCTCCGCCGGTCCGCGCCCGCGGGCGGCGCCGTATGCCCCGCCACAGGCCCCCTTCGACCCGGTGTGCCATGCCGGACGGTGCACCACCCGGACCCGGCCGTCCCGCACACCGGCCGCCTCTTGCCGCACCCTGCCGAATCCGCGCCACACCCATGTCGCACCGAAGGAGCCGCAATGCCAGGATCACGCCGGCCACGACCACGCCCCGGACCCCGCCGGGCCGGTACGGCCCTCCTAGCAGCCACCGCCGTGCTCGGGTCGCTGATCGCCGGAGCTCTGCCGAGCGCCGCCGCCGACGAGCCCGCGCCTGTCCCCGTCGACCGCTTCGAGGGCGAGGTGCCGTTCGCCGACCCGCCCGCGGAGGGCATCTTCACCTGGGGCAGCGACGCCGACGACCGGCCCAGGCTGGAGTTCAAGGAGCGGGCCGACGCACCCGAGGGCAGCAAGGTCCTCGAAGGCTCCTACGACATCAGCGGCTGGGGCGGCCTCAGCCACGAGTACGCCGTCGACCAGGCGCCCCGCGACTGGACGGCGTCCAAGGGCATCCGCTTCTGGTGGTACGGGCAGAACACCGCGCCCCTGCCGCCCGGTTCGGGCAAGCGCATCAACTTCGAGATCAAGGACGGCGGCGCGAACGGCGGCGCGTCCGAACTGTGGACCACCTCGTTCACCGACGACTGGGAGGGCTGGCACCTCGTCGAGATCCCGTTCGCCGACTTCGTCTACCGCGCCGACTACCAGCCCGTCGGCGGCATCGACCAGGTCCTCGGCCTGAACGAGATGTGGGGCTGGGCGCTCACCCTCCCCACCGGCGCCCCCGGCTCCTTCGCCGTCGACGGCATGGAGCTGTACGGGAAGGCCGACCCGGCCCTGAAGGCCAAGGTCGTCACCGACGCCGCCGTGTACCCGGTCGACGAGGGCGGCACCGCCCAGGTGAAGATCTCCGTCGCCACCACCGGCTCCGTCCCGACCGACGAGCCGGTCACCGTCGAGTACACGGCAGGCGGCGGCAGCGCGGAGGTGGGGGCGGACTACGAACCGGTCACCGGTTCCGTCACCTTCCCGGCGGGCACCGCTTCCGGGGAGTCCCGTACGGTCGCCGTGCGAACGAGCAAGGACCGGACGGCCGAGTCCGCGGAGACCGTGCCGCTGCGGCTGACCGTCACCGGCGCGAAGGCACCTGCCGAGACGCCCCAGGTCGTCGTGAACGCCCACGGTCTGCCGTACCAGAACGCCGAGCTGCCGGTGAAGAAGCGTGTCGCCGACCTGCTCTCGCGCATGTCCCTCGCCGAGAAGGCCGGCCAGATGACGCAGGCCGAGCGCAACGCCCTCAAGTCGCAGGGCGACATCGCCTCCTACGACCTCGGCTCGCTGCTCTCCGGCGGTGGTTCGGTGCCGACGCCGAACACGCCGGAGGCGTGGGCCAAGATGGTCGACACCTACCAGCTCCGGGCCCAGGCCACCCGGTACCAGATCCCGCTGATCTACGGCGTGGACGCCGTCCACGGGCACAACAACGTGATCGGCTCGACGATCATGCCGCACAACATCGGCATCGGAGCCGGCCGCGACCCCGAGATCGCCGAGCGGACCGGCGCGGTCACCGCCAAGGAGGTGCGCGCCACCGGCATCCCGTGGGACTTCGCGCCCTGCCTGTGCGTGACCCGCGACGAGCGCTGGGGGCGTTCCTACGAGGCGTTCGGTGAGGACCCGGCCCTGGTGACCGCCATGGAGACGGTGATCCAGGGCATGCAGGGCGCCCGTAACGGCAAGGACCTGGACCGCAGCGACAAGGTCCTCACCAGCGCCAAGCACTTCGTCGGCGACGGCGGCACCGAGTTCGGCTCGTCGTCCACCGGTTCCTACACGATCGACCAGGGCGTCACCAAGGTCACCCGTGAGGAACTGGAGGCGGTCCATCTCGCGCCGTTCGCGGAGGCCGTCAAGCGCGGCGCGGGCACGGTCATGCCCTCGTACTCGTCGCTGGACATCATCGGCGACGACGCCGGACCCGTGAAGATGCACGCCCACGCCGAGATGATCAACGGGGTCCTCAAGGACCGGATGGGCTTCGACGGGTTCGTCATCAGCGACTGGCAGGCCATCGACCAGATCCCCGGCGACTACCCGAGCGACGTGCGCACCTCCGTCAACGCCGGTCTCGACATGATCATGGTCCCGACCAACTACCAGGAGTTCACGCGCACCTTGAAGGACGAGGTGACGGCCGGGCGGATCAGCGAGGCCCGTGTCGACGACGCCGTCTCCCGGATCCTGACCCAGAAGTTCAAGCTCGGCCTCTTCGAGAAGCCGTACGCGGACACCGGGAACCTGGACGAGGTCGGCTCCGCGGAGCACCGCGCGGTGGCCCGGGAAGCCGTCGCCAAGTCGCAGGTGCTGCTGAAGAACGACGGCGCCGTGCTGCCGCTCAAGAAGTCGCAGAAGGTGTACGTCGCCGGCTCCAACGCCGACGACCTCGGCAACCAGGCCGGCGGCTGGACCATCAGCTGGCAGGGCTCCTCCGGCAGGATCACCACCGGCACCACCATCCTCGAAGGCATGAAGCGGGCCGCCCCCGACGCCACCATCGACTACTCCAAGGACGCCTCCGCGGCCACCGACGGCTACGACGTCGGCGTGGTCGTCGTCGGAGAGACCCCGTACGCGGAAGGCATCGGCGATGTCGGCAACGGCCACGACCTGGAGCTGACCGCCGCCGACAAGGCCGCCGTGGACAAGGTCTGCGCCGCGATGAAGTGCGCCGTCCTGGTCGTCTCCGGCCGGCCGCAGCTGATCGGCGACCGGCTGGACGGCATCGACGCGCTCGTCGCGTCCTGGCTGCCCGGCACCGAGGGCGACGGCGTCGCGGACGTCCTGTACGGGACCCGTCCGTTCACCGGGCAGCTTCCGGTCACCTGGCCGAAGTCCGAGGCGCAGCTGCCGATCAACGTCGGCGACGCCGCGTACGACCCGCAGTTCCCCTACGGCTGGGGCCTGACCACGCGCAGGACGCCGGGCGGCGGTGAGCTGACGCTCAAGGCCGTCTCCGTGGCCGCGAAGGTCCTCCAGGCGACCGGCCGGGGCAGGTCGGAGCAGGCCAGGGAACTGGTACGCACGGCACGTCTGATCGTCCAGCAGAAGATGGCCGGGAAGATCACCGAGGCTTCGGCGAAGCCGTTCGCGGAGGCGGACCACCTGCTGCTCACCGGCGATCCGGCCGGTGCGGTCGCCAAGCTGACCGCCGCCTACCGGGCCGGCTGATCACACGCTCGACGGCGGCACCCGGCAGGGCGGGTGCCGCCGTCGATCATCCGCCGAGGGTCCGGCGAGCATTTCGCTCCGGGCTGTTTCGCCTGCACCTCACACGTATGTCTTATTTATCCCTGTTTCGGGTAGCGTCGAGGGTATGAGGACACGGCCGTTCACTCTTGTATCGGCCCTCGCGGGGCTGACAATGATGCTGCTCATGATCCTGGCTCCTGCCTCCGGCGCCGCCGTCAGGGCTTCGGGGGTGTCCGACGCCGCCGCGGCCCTGAGAGAGGGTCCGGTGTACGTCCACCCGGCCATGACCGGCCAGGTCTCGCAGACCGAGGCCGCATCGCTGGCCGACCGGATCGAGGAAGCCGACAAGCCGGTCTTCGTGGCCGTACTGCCCGCCACCGCCGAATTCCCGCCGGACGATCTGCTGCGCAATCTGCGCACCGAGACCGGTATCACCGGCCTGTACGCCGTCCGGCTCGGCGACGGCTTCGACGCCGGCGCCGACTCCGTCGTGATGCCGAACCGGGCCGTCGAGAATCTGACCGCCTCGGTGAAGAGCGGCGCGCCCGTCGACGCCGTGGTCCAGCTGGACAAGTTCGTCGACCAGGCCCTGCCTCAGGTCGACGGCACCGCTCCCGCATCCTGGGACCCCGGATCGGGTGAGGAGGACGGCGTCGGAGCCGGCGGTCTCATCGTCCTCGGCGCGGTCGCGGCCGCGGGCGGTGCCGGTGCCTACGCGATGGTCCGCAACAAGCGCCGCCGGAAGGCGGAGGAGGAGCGGGCCGCCCTCGAACGCCTCCGCGTCGTCGTCGACGAGGACATCACCGCGTTCGGCGAGGAACTCGACCGGCTGGACTTCCACCCCTCGGAGAAGGGCGCGGACGACGCCATGCGGGCCGACTACGAGCGGGCCCTCGACTCGTACGACACCGCGAAGTCCCGCATGGCCGCCGCGCAGCACCCCGGGGACGTCCGCGGGGTCACAGAGGCCCTGGACGACGGAAGGTTCGCGCTCGCCGTACTGGCCGCGCGCCGTGAGGGGCGGCCCCTTCCCGAACGCCGGGCACCCTGCTTCTTCGACCCGCGCCACGGTCTGTCGGTCAAGGACATCTCCTGGGCGCCGGCGGGCGGCGCCGCGCGTGACGTCCCGGTCTGCGCGGCCGACGCGGCCCGCGTCGAGGAAGGCCAGGACCCGCTGGCGCGCACCGTCGACACCGGCGCCGGGCGCCGCCCCTACTGGGAGGCCGGGCCCGCTTACGGTCCCTGGGCGGGCGGCTACTTCGGCGGCGGCATCCTGCCCGGCCTGCTGATGGGCACCATGCTCGGCCATATGCTCGCCACCCCCGCCTACGCGGCCGACTACGGCGGAGGCGAGTTCACCGGCGGCGAATACGGCGGCGGTGACTACTCCGGTGGCGACTTCGACTCGTCCGACTTCGGTGGCGGCGGCGACTTCGGTGGCGGCGGTGACTGGGGCGGCGGCGGCTTCGGCGGCGGTGACTTCGGCGGCGGAGGCTTCTAGATCCCGGCTCCCGTCCGGTGCGGAACGCCGCGCCGGACGGGCAGGCCTGCCAGCGGCCAGGTGTACGGCAACCGTGGGGGCTCGATTCGAAACGGTTACCGACAGTAGGAAAGCGTTACACGCCGTGCTTGTCTCGGGTGCATGCGCAACCGAACCAGACTCAGAGCACTCTCCGCCCTCCCCGCCCTCGCCGTCACCACTGTCCTCGCGGCAGCCGGTCCGCTGTCCGCGCACGCCCGCTCCGCACCCGCCCCCGAAATGGCGCCGCTGCACCGCTCGGCGAACGCCGTACCGGGGCGCTACATCGTGACCCTCGCCCGGACCGCGGACTCCAACGTGATGATGGGGGAGGTCGGCGTCAAGGCGCTGTTCACCTACGGGACGGCGCTGCGCGGATTCACCGCCGACCTCTCTGCCGATCAGCTGAAGCAGGTCCGGCTGATGCCTGGCGTCGTGGCCGTCGAGGAGGACGCCACCGTCACCGCGAGCACTCCGCCCGCGTCCTCGCTGGCGCCCGCCGCGTCATGGGGTCTCGACCGCATCGACCAGCGTGCACTGCCTCTGGACGACGCGTTCACGGCGGCCGGCAGCGGCCAGGGGGTCAACGCGTACATCCTCGACACCGGCATCGACTACGGGCACGCCGAGTTCGGCGGCCGGGCCGTCTTCGGCTACGACGCCGTCGGTGACGGGCGGCGCGGGCAGGACTGCCAGGGCCACGGCACGCATGTCGCGGGCACCGTCGGCGGCTCGTCGTACGGCGTGGCGCGCAAGGCGTCGCTGGTGAGCGTCCGGGTGCTGGACTGCGAGGGTGGCGGCACGCTGTCGGGCGTCATCGCCGGCATGGACTGGGTCGCGGCGAACGCCGAGCAGCCGGCCGTGCTGAACGCCTCCCTCGGTGGCGGAAAATCCACGGCGGTCAACGACGCGGCGGACGCGCTCGCGGCCGGCGGGGTCCTGCCGGTCGTCGCTGCGGGCAACGAGACGGAGAACGCCTGCAACGTCTCTCCCGCTTCCGCGGAACGTGTGCTGGCGGTCGGGGCGACCAACGCCTCCGACCAGGAGGCCGACTTCTCCAACTTCGGGTCCTGCCTGTCGGTCTACGCCCCCGGCGCCTCGATCGTCTCGGCCAAGCTCGGTGGGGGCAGTGTCGACATGAACGGCACGTCCATGGCTTCCCCGCACGTCGCGGGCGTTGCCGCCCTCTACAAGTCGAAGTATCCGACCGCGACGGCGGCCGAGGTCGCCGACTGGATCGTCGAGAAGTCCAGCAAGGACGTGATCACCGGGATCAGCCCCGGCTCCCCGAACCGTCTGCTCCACACCGGCGGCCTCTGACATCACCCCCGGCAGAGAGACTGCGGACGCGCGCCGGCGGGGCCGGGAGGTCCCGACCCCGCCGTGGCGGTGCGTGCGGTGCGATCAGGCGGCCGGAGCTGCGGCCTTGATCGCGGAGATGTCGAAGTTCAGCTTGACCTTGTCGCTGACCATCACGCCGCCGGTCTCCAGCGCCGCGTTCCAGGTCAGGCCCCAGTCGGAGCGCAGGATCTCGGTGCCGCCCTCGAAGCCGACCCGCTCGTTGCCGTAGACGTCGGTGGCGGAGCCCTGGAACTCGAGGTCGATGGCGATGGGGCGCGTCACGTCCTTGATCGTGAGGTCGCCGCTGATCCGGTACTTGTCGCCGCCGAGCTGCTCGGCGCCGGTCGAACGGAACGTCATCTTCGGGAACGTCTCGGCGTCGAAGAAGTCACCACTGCGCAGGTGGCCGTCGCGGTCGGCGATGCCCGTGTCGATGGAGGCGATGGCCACGTCGATGGCGGCGGTCGAGCGGGCGGGCTCGGTGCCGTCGAGGACCAGCTTGCCCTCGTACTCGCCGAAGCTGCCGCGGACGTTGGTGACCATGGCGTGCCGGACGGTGAAGCCGATGCTGCTGTGCGCGGGGTCGATGGTGTACTCGCCGCTCAGTGCCGCCAGGGCGGGGTCCACCTGCGCGGTGGCGGTCGCGACGGCGGTGTCACTGTTCTTGCGGTTGAAGAGGCCCATGTCTGCTCCTTGGGGACGGGCGCCGGGGAGCTCCCTGCGCTGTTGTTTAAGCTTCAACGACTTCGACTGTAGACCTATTCCGTACAACTTTCAACATCTCTCGGGAAGGTTTCGCCGGATGCGCCCGAAGGTTCACCCGGAAGATGCCGACGCCCTCTGGCGGACGCGCGTAGAACTCGGGCACGATCTCCCTGCTCCACCTGCACTGCCGTCCCACCGGAAGCACGGTCCAGACACGGTCATCAGCAGGAGGGATCCCCCCGCCATGAAAATCCGCTCCGTCCTCAGCGCGCTCGCGCTCGTCACGGGCGCGCTCTTCGCGCCCGGCTTCGGCGTCCTCACCACCGCGACCGACGCGCACGCCGTCACCAAGATCAGCCATGCGACGGCGACCTCGATGTTCCGCTCGTCCGGGATCACCTGGTCCTCGTCCGGCGGCTGCTCCGACCGGAACAACCCGACCTGTACGTCCTTCGAGCAGCTCAACCTCGCCACCGCGAAGGGCGCCCAGACGCTCAAGAGCGCCAGCGGCTGTGCTCTCAACATCACGGGAGGCACCGAGACCGGCCACGCCGGCGGCACCTACTCGCACTGGAACGGCTACAAGCTGGACTACTCGAAGTACACCTGCGTCGGGAACTACATCAAGAACAACTTCGCGTACATCGGCGTTCGCGGCGACGGCGCGCCCCAGTGGCGGTCCGGTTCCGGGAACATCTACGCCGACGAGGGCAACCACTGGGACGTGACGTACTACAACTGCGGCGGCTGCTGATCCGGCCGGTCCACCGAAAAGCCGTGCGGGCGTCCGGCCCCCCGGACCGGACGCCCCCACGTGCTACCGGGTGATACGTGCGATCAGGACCCGACGCTCACCGTGAACCGCTTCGGATTTCCGTCGTGCGCCGCGCCGGAGACGTCCGGCTGTCCGTCCGGGCGGACGTCGTCGTACGGGAAGGCGTAGCCGATGGGGGAGTTGGCGTGGACGACGCGCGACCAGTGGTTGGTGGTGGGGTCGCGGTAGTAGTCGGCCGAGGTCGCGCCGTTCGGCTGGTCGGGATGGGTCAGCAGGGTGCTGCGGTTGAACGCGGCGGAGATCCGGGCCAGCAGTGCCTTCTTGTCGTCGGGATCGGCGGGGTTGTTGGCGAACGGCCCGTGGTTGCAGGTGAAGACGTCCCGCGACGACGGCTTGGTGAAGGTGTGGCCGCCCTCGAAGGCCAGCACGTCGCCGCTGACCCGCCCGGAGAGCACGCCGCGGCCGCCCTGCAGGTCCACGCGCAGGTCCTCCGAGCGGTACTTCTCCCAGACCTTGTCGATGTACCCGTCGAAGACGTCCCGGAACGGCATCTCCGCCGGACGGTCGAAGTACGGGGCCATGATCGTCTGCGGTGAGATCACCCGCAGCACCGTGCCGGAGCCCGAGCGGATGACCAGCTTGTCCCAGGGCTGCCCGTCGCGGCCGGCCTGTGCGGCGAGGTCGTCCGCGATCTTCTCCAGGGCCCCTTGGGGCAGCGGTGCGACGGCGTGGGTCGCGTCGCCGGTCAGGGTGAGGCCGATCGGCAGCGCGGTGACCAGGTCGACATAGCTGATGTTCGCGTACAGCTGCTGCGAGTTGAAGGTGAACTCGCAGAACGACCAGGTGCGCCCGTAGTTGGGGTCGGCGGGCGTGGCGAAGGCCGGCTCGACCAGCGAGGGGCCGGGGTTGACGAAGAAGTCCAGCTTGTCGTCGCGGACGAAGTAGACGCGCGCGCCGAACATCCGGGGGAGGGTGAGGACGACCGGTCCCTCGCCCGCGCCCTTGAGGGGTATGGCGCAGTCGACGGGCAGCGGCGTCCCGGGCGCCGGCGGGTCGGCCGGCTTGTGGACGCTGCCGTCGGCGCGGAGCAGCACCCAGTCCCCGGAGCCGTCCTCGTGGCCGGTCACATAGGCGTTGACCGTGCCGGGCAGCGACTTGTTCTCGAGGGCCAGTTCGCAGGTGGCGGGTGCTGCTCCCGCACCGGGGCTGAGAGCGCTTCCCCAAGCGGGGTAGGTGAGTGCGGTCGCGGTCGCGGCGGCACCGGTCAGGAACATACGGCGGGATATCACGGGATGAACTCCTGCTGTTGTGGGGGGAGTCCCACTCTTGCGACGGGTGGGGCAGACGTCAATAGTTGTGACTGAGAGCGCTCTCAGGGTGTCGGCGCGTTCACAAGTCGTCACCGCCCTGGGGGACTTGGACTAAAGAGCGGTGGTTGTTGGACTGCCGGGAGCCCCGGCCCCCGACTTCGTTGACGCCCGCAGAGCCGGGGACTACCCATGCCCCATGCCTCGTAGATTCCGTGCGGCCGGCGCGCTGGCCGCCGCCTCCTGTGCCGTGTTCGCCCTGGCCGGGCCCGCGTTCCCGGCGTCACCTGCCGACGGGCCCGGCGCCGTGACAGCCTCCGGCGCCGGGCCCGTCATCAGCTCCGGCGCGCTGTCCGTCACCGTCGCCGACGACTTTCCCCGCGTCCTGTCGTACACCGACCGCGCGTCCGGAGCCGTGCTGCTCGGCAGCACCGCTCCGGTCACCGAGGTCACACTCAACGGCAAGCCGTACGCGGTCCGTCCCGCCGGCGCACCCCGCGTCGAGCGGTCCGCCGCGCGCTATGCGCTCGTCTTCCCCGCACTGCCCGGCGTGGAGATGGACGCCGTCCTTCAGGTCTCCGGCCGGGCGGTGACCTTCAAGGTCACCGCCGTACGCGACACCGAGGCCTTCCGGGTGGGCACCATCGACATACCCGGCCACGACCTCGTGTCCGTCGGCAGTACGGAGCCCGGGGCGGCCACGGCGTTCACCCGCCTCGACCCCGACTCGACCCGGACCGCCGACGTCTTCGCGGACGTCACCGCCGGCACCCCCGCGGAGACGGCCCCCGTCGGCGCCTCCTACGCGATCGTCAACACCGGAGCCCTGGCGGCCGCCGTCGAATCCAACTCCTCCTACGACAGGCCCAGCGGGCCGACCGGCGGGGACGACGCCCGTTTCTGGCACCAGGCCCGCAAGGCGGCCGACGGTACCGTGCGCGTCGGCGTCTGGTCCGGTCAGTGGACCTACCGCGGGGCGGGCGCGCCGGAGCCCGAGAGCGGCGACAGCCTGCCCTGGGCGAAGGTCGTCGTCACCCCGGACGCCAACGGCGACCGGAAGGTCGACTGGCAGGACGGCGCGGTGGCCTTCCGCACCATCGGCATCACCGCGCCCGGCAGCGACGCCACGCCCGAGCGGGTCGTCACGCACATCCCGTTCAACTTCGCCAGCCAGGCCACCCACCCCTTCCTGCGCACCCTCGACGACGTCAAGCGCATCTCGCTCGCCACCGACGGCCTCGGCCAGCTGGCGGTGCTCAAGGGATACGGCTCAGAGGGCCACGACTCCGCCCACCCGGACTACGGCGGCAACTACAACAAGCGCGCCGGCGGCCTCACCGACCTCAACAAGCTGCTCGAGCACGGCGAGAAGTGGGGTGCGGACTTCGGCGTGCACGTCAACGCCACCGAGTCCTACCCGGAGGCGAACGCCTTCGACGAGAAGCTCGTCGACAGGACGAAGCCCGGCTGGAACTGGCTCAACCAGAGCTACTACATCGACCAGCGCCGCGACATCAACAGCGGTGACCTCGCCCGCCGTTTCCAGCAGCTGCGCGACGAGGCGCACCGCAACCTGGACTTCCTCTACATCGACGTCTACTACACGCACGGCTGGATCGCCGACAAGACGATCCAGGCCGTGCAGCGCCAGGGGTGGACCGTCGGCACGGAATGGGCGGACAAGTTCGAGCGGGCCTCGCTCTGGTCGCACTGGGCCAACGACCTCGACTACGGCGGAGCCACCAACAAGGGCCTGAACTCCCAGATCATCCGCTTCATCCGCAACGGCGAGAAGGACGTCTGGAACAACCACCCGGTCCTCGGCCAGACCGCCCTCGAGGACTTCGAGGGCTGGACCGGCGAGACCGACTGGAACGCCTTCTACGACAACGTCTGGCAGCGGGACCTGCCCGCCAAATACCTCCAGCACGAGCGGATCACCCGCTGGAACGGCAACGACATCCGCTTCACCGGCGGCCTGCGCGGCACCGTGGAGGACGGCCGCCGCACCTTCTACGACGGCGGCCGCAAGGTCCTCGACGGCGACCGCTATCTGCTCCCCTGGGCCGGCGGCGAGAAGTTGTACCACTACAACAAGAGCGGCGGCACCAGCAGTTGGGCCGTGGACGGCAACGGCCCGTACACCGTCTACAAGCTCACCGACAACGGCCGCGTGAAGACCGGCACCGTACGTCCCGAAGCCGGCCGGATCAGCCTCACCGCCACCGCGGGACAGCCGTACGTGCTCTACCCCGACCGCGCCCCCGAACAGCGCGACGCCCGCTGGGGCGAGGGCGGCCCGGTCGCCGACCCCGGTTTCAACGACGCCTCGCTCGACGCGTGGACCAAGGACGGCGGCGTCACCCGTCACACCGACGGCCACGGCCGCAACAGCGCCGCACTCGAAGGACCCGGCGCCGCGTCCCTGTCCCAGCGGATCACCGGGCTGAAGGCGGGCGAGCGGTACACCGCGTCCGCGTGGATCGAGGTCGAGCCCGGCAGCTCCCGCCGTACGACACTGTCCGCCGGCGGCAGCTCCGTCACGGTCGAACGCTCCACGGCCAAGGACCAGGTCGCCGCGTCCGACTGGCACGGCACCCACTTCCAGCGCGCCAAGGTCAACTTCACCGCACCCGACGAGGCGGTGACCCTGAAGATCGAGGCCGCGGCAGGCAGCGCGGCGCGGGTCCGGACCGACGACGTACGGATCGTCGCCAACGCGCCCACGACCAAGCCGGGCGCGCTCGTGTACGAGGACTTCGAGGCCGTCGACCAGGGCTGGGGGCCGTTCCTCAAGGGCGACGCGGGCGGCGCGACCGACCCGCGCACGCATGTGAGCCAGCTGCACGCGCCGTACACCCAGGCCGGCTGGAACGGAAAACTGATCGACGACGTGCTCGGCGGCAAGGAGTCCCTCAAGGCCCACGACGAGAACACGGGACTCGTGTACCGCACCGCCCCCTGGACCGTACCCATGAAGGACGGCCACAGCTACCGGGTCGAGTACGACTACCAGTCCAGTCACGCCGGTGCCTACGAGTGGGTGACCGGCTACGACCGGGCCGCCGGCGGCTCCGTCGAGCGACGCCGTACGCCCGTCGGGCAGCAGCGGACCACCGGCCACTTCTCCGAGACGGTGACCGCGGGCTGCGGCGACACCTGGACCGGGCTGCGCAAGCGCGCGGACGCGCCGGACGGCGCCGACTTCGTCATGGACGCCTTCACGGTCACCGACCTCGGCCCGGCTGCACGGCCCACCGCGTGCGGCACCCTCGGCGTGACCGCCGGGGAGGCCCTCGAACCGGGCGACAAGAACGAGGTCAAGGCCGTCTTCACCAACGACGAGCAGACCGCGGCCGCGGATGTGCGGCTGGCGCTCCGGCTGCCCGAGGGCTGGACGGCGGAGCCCGCGGGGCCGGTGTCGTTCGAGACGGTGGCGCCCGGTGCGAAGGTCACCGGCAGCTGGCAGGTGACGCCGCCGGCCGACGCGGAGTACCGCGCGTACTCCCTCGGCTCGACCGCGACGTACACCGTGGGCGGCTCGGCCCGCGAGCTCACCGCGGCCACCTCCGTGCGGACCCTTCCGCCACCGCCCACCGCCGACGCATGGGCGAGCGACCTGGACTGGACGTCCGCTGCCAACGGCTGGGGCCCGGTCGAGCGGGACCTGTCCAACGGCGAGACCGCTACCGGTGACGGCGGCCCGCTGCGAATCGGGGGAGTGGTGTTCGAGAAGGGGCTCGGGAGCCACGCGCCCTCGAGGATCCGCTACTACCTCGGCGGGAAGTGCACCACCTTCACCGCCCAGGTGGGCGTGGACGACGTCCAGACGTCACGGGGGACCGTACGGTTCAGCGTGGTCGCGGACGGCACGGAGAAGACCGCCTCCCCGGTGCTGAAGGCCGCCGACCCGGCCTGGTCCCTGACCGCCGACATCACCGGCGCCGACTACGTGGAGCTGGTCGCCGGCGACGGCGGGGACGGCAACGGCAACGACCATGCCGACTGGGGCGCGGCCCGCTTCCACTGCGGGAGCTGAGCATCCTCCGGGGGCGGCCCGGTACGCTGGGCCGCCCCCCCGGATAACCCGAGCGGCGTACTCCGCGCGTCCTGGCTGTGAGGCGACTCTCAGCCCACATGCTTGTCGGACCTCCACAAAGCCGCACCGTCCTGAGCTGGTGGTTGGCGCTCGGTGCGGAATGGTTCTGTTCAAGCCCGACAGGAGAACGGGCGCGAGACTGTGCAGAGTCGACGGCAGGGTTTCCTTGTTCGGATCCGTAGGGTCGATGCATGACCGTTTTGGACGAGACCACCAGCGAGCCGAGCGACGCACGTGGCCGGGTTGCCGAGCTGCACGAGATCCGTGAGCAGGCGCTTGGGGGGCCGAGTGAGAAGGCGACCGAGGCGCAGCATGCGAAGGGCAAGCTGACGGCCCGTGAGCGGATTGCTCTGCTGTTGGACGAGGGCTCGTTCCGTGAGGTGGAGCAGTTGCGGCGTCATCGTGCGTCGGGTTTCGGGCTGGAGGCGAAGAAGCCGTACACCGATGGTGTGATCACCGGTTGGGGCACGGTCGAGGGCCGCTCGGTGTTCGTGTACGCGCATGATTTCCGGATCTTCGGCGGGGCGCTGGGTGAGGCGCATGCCACGAAGATCCACAAGATCATGGACATGGCGATCGCGGCGGGTGCGCCGCTGGTGTCGTTGAACGATGGTGCGGGGGCCCGGATCCAGGAGGGCGTCAGCGCCCTTGCGGGGTATGGCGGGATCTTTCAGCGCAACACCCGTGCGTCGGGGGTGATTCCGCAGATCTCGGTGATGCTGGGCCCGTGTGCGGGTGGCGCGGCCTACAGTCCCGCGCTGACCGATTTCGTGTTCATGGTGCGTGAGACGTCGCAGATGTTCATCACCGGGCCGGACGTGGTCAAGGCGGTCACGGGTGAGGAGATCACCCAGAACGGTCTGGGCGGCGCGGACGTGCACGCCGAGACGTCGGGTGTGGCGCACTTCGCCTACGACGACGAGGAGACGTGCATCGCGGAGGTCCGTTACCTGCTGTCGATGCTGCCGTCGAACAACCGGGAGAACCCGCCCGCCGCCGCCGCCGGTGACCCGGCCGACCGCCGCTGCGAGGTCCTGCTGGACCTGGTGCCGGCGGACGGCAACCGCCCCTACGACATGCACCAGGTGATCGAGGAACTCGTCGACGACGGCGACTTCCTGGAGGTCCACGAGCGGTGGGCCCGCAACATCATCTGCGCGCTGGCCCGGCTGGACGGGCAGGTGGTGGGCATCGTCGCGAACCAGCCGCAGTCGCTGGCCGGGGTGCTGGACATCGAGGCGTCGGAGAAGGCCGCCCGCTTCGTGCAGATGTGCGACGCGTTCAACATTCCCATCGTCACGCTGCTGGACGTGCCCGGCTTCCTGCCGGGTGTGGACCAGGAGCACGGCGGCATCATCCGCCACGGCGCGAAACTCCTGTACGCGTACTGCAACGCGACCGTCCCCCGCATCTCCCTGATCCTCAGGAAGGCCTACGGGGGTGCGTACATCGTCATGGACTCGCAGTCCATCGGCGCCGACCTCACCTACGCCTGGCCCACCAACGAGATCGCGGTGATGGGCGCGGAGGGCGCGGCGAACGTGATCTTCCGTCGGCAGATCGCCGATGCCGAGGACCCGGAGGCGATGCGGGCGCGCATGGTCAAGGAGTACAAGGCCGAGCTGATGCACCCCTACTACGCGGCCGAACGCGGCCTGGTCGACGACGTCATCGACCCCGCGGAGACCCGCGAGATCCTCATCCGGTCCCTCGCCATGCTCCGCACCAAGCACGCCGACCTGCCGTCGCGCAAGCACGGCAACCCGCCGCAGTGACCCTGCGATTGGACCCTGGAGCACACATGAGCACTCCTACCGATCCGACGTCCTCCCTCCTCCGCGTCGAGAAGGGCCATGCCGGCCCCGAGGAGCTGGCAGCCATCACCGCGGTCCTGCTGGCCCGCGCCTCGGCGCAGCCCACCGACGCGGCCCCGGCCCACCGCGGCCGCACCACGGCAGGATGGCGCCGTTTGGAGCGCCAGCGCGGCTTCCAGCCGTCCCACAGCTGGCAGGGCTGACCCCCTGGGAAGTCGTGCGTGACCGGCTCTGGAATGCGGGCGTCGCGGTGCGGCGGGTCGCGGGCGGGATCTTGATGTCGGACCGACAGCCATCCAAGCCTGACAGTCGGGCAGACGCTCCGTCTCCTGCAGCGGCTTTGCCAAGTTCTGAAACAAGCACTGGAGGACGCCCGCCCAATTGCGGGCGTCCTCGACTTTCTTTCTGGGGAGCGGCCATCCCCTCTCCCATGCTCTGGCGCTGATCACATGAGGCCGACCTCGTGTTTCCAGGCCAGGTCCTGCATCGAGAAGGACGTCACGCTCCTCTTGTCTTTCTCAAACCTTGACGGCCGGGCTGTTGCGTTGAGCGGGTATCGGGAAAGACGACCGCTTCCTGACGGACCCTGACTTCGCGACCAGTCTCGGACTCTCCCCGTCCCGCGACAACCACGAAACCAACGGTCGCCGGGCAGCACTGAGCTTTTGGTTCAGCCGCAGTGCCTGCCGTAGAAGCCGCCGTGGTACCTGAACCCGGCATCGAGGTCGCCCAGTGCGTCGATGCAAACGCCCCGTGCCGAGATGTACGCAGGTCCAGCGTAGTAGTGGTACGGACCGCTGTCGCCAAACCACTCTGCAGTGCCTGATCTGCGAATTGATATGGATATTTCGGTCGTCTTGGGTTGAAGTGTGCTGATTGGATAAGCCACGGCGCAGTTCTTGCCGGTCGTCGAGCTGTAGTAGATGTCCAGCCAGCCGCCAGGGTCGGGTGCTTGTGCGATAGCAGACGACAAGGGGTAATGCCCGACCCGTGAGTACGTCGATCCGCAGGCCGTCGCATGTGTTGCCGCGTGGGCCGAGGGTGCCAGCACGAGCGTGGCGGCTGCGGTCGAGAGGAGTGTAGATATGACTGTGACGACGTTCCGGACTTTCAACTTCCGCTCCTGCCAGTGGTGTTATGGCTATCCGGGTGATCATGTCACCGAGGGCGCCCGAGTGGAAGTTGGCACCCGACAATGCCCGCGTCGCATCCAGCTTGCGAATGTTTCCCGTCGCTGGTGCCCGCGGAATCCGGCTCACTCAGTTACACGCTGGTCCTCCGATCTCGGGACCGGGAGCAGCGTGCCACTGGCGACGCGCAACTGTTCCACCGCATGTCAGGTGAGGGGTCGTTGCTTGTGCGGATGGCTTCGGCGGCGAGGCCTGGTGGAGGTCGACGAGTACGGTCACCTCGGCGGTGATCTCATCGGTGAGGTGTAGCGGCACCGCTCGGCGCTGTGACAACGTCCCCCCGGGTCCGACGATCCACAGGTGGTAACGGTCATGCCGGGTCCGGAGGCCAGCGGCCCTCTTGCAGGACCGCGAAGAACATAACGGGGGCACGGAAGAAGCCGGCAACACCGGGGCTAGGCCGAAGATCGTTAGATCCGTGAGATCGCCGCCTGCGACATCCCTATCGCCTGAGTGATCGACAATATGGACCAGCGGAGGGCCAAGGACATCGTCTGAGCTGGCGACGACCGGCGGCGGTTCGTCCATGCCGTGGCACTCTCTGCCCTACGGTCCCGCGCCCGTAACCCGGATCCCGAGGCGGCCCAGCCTCGGCTCACATGCACAAGCGGGCCACGAAAGCTTCCTCAGGAGCTTTGGTGGCCCGCTTCCACGGGGCGTGACAGGGATGCGCCCGGTTGTTTACCGCAGGCGGGCCATGAGGGCGTGTTCGACGAGGGTGATGAGTGCGCTCTTGGCGTCGGCGCGGTGGCGGGCGTCGGTGGTGATGATGGGGGTGTCGGGGCCGATCTGGAGTGCTTCGCGGACTTCTTCGGGGTTGTAGGGCTGGTGTCCGTCGAAGCCGTTGAGGGCGATGACGAAGGGGAGGCCGGAGTTCTCGAAGTAGTCGACGGCGGGGAAGCAGTCGGCGAGGCGGCGGGTGTCGACGAGGACGACGGCGCCGATGGCGCCGCGGACGAGGTCGTCCCACATGAACCAGAAGCG
>NZ_JBSGZJ010000067.1:0-22033 GCF_053610925.1 Streptomyces sp. NPDC054847
GAGCACGGTTTCGCCGGACATCGCCGCCGCCATCCGCAGATGCGGCGCAGCCTCGTCCGCCCGTCCCTGCCGCTCGAGGGTGCGGCCCAGCATCAGGTGCGCGTAGTGCTCGACCGGGTCGCGCTCCAGCACAGCCAGCAGCTCGCTCTCGGCCTTCGCCAGGCGGGCGGAGTGGTAGTACGCGCGGGCCAGCAGCAGCCGCGGCCCGACCTGCTCCGGCACCTCGCCGACCAAGCCCTTGAGGATGCGCGCCGCCGTCACGTACTCCTTGGCGTCGAAGAACATCTGTGCCCGCTCCCACCGCTCGGCGGGCGTCCCGAACTCGAAGTAGCTCTCGCTCACCTGCGTACCTTTCCGCTCGCCGGCCGGTCATTGGCCGGACACCCCTCCGAACACGGTTGTGCTGCTCGGCATTCCGCCGCCGTGCACGCGTCGCTGCACCCGCCGTCCGGGCGGGGCCGGCGACCCAGGCACCGCGGACGCGGTCAGTCGCTCAGGTCGGGTTTGCCGAAGAGGACGGCGTAGCCGGAGGGGAGCTGGCTGATGATCTGGTTGAGCTCGCCGGGGGAGACGGCGTCGGCCAGGGTGCTGAGTACGGCGCTGGCGTCCCACTGGGCGGTCTGGGGACGGGCCCCGGTGCGTTCTCCCACCCGTCGGTAGAACTCTTCGACGCCGTACGACTCGGCACGCTGCTCCCCGTCGACCCTGAGAGCCTCCTTCAGCGCGGCGGGCAGCTGGGCCGACAGGTCCTTGGCCTCTCCGGGCGTGATGCGGTGCGCCAGGATCTCCAGCACCGCAGTCGTGATCTTGGCGGCTTCCGCCTGATCCGCGTACTCACCGCGCTCCCGCACCCGAGCCAGGAATTCGTCATGCCTCATCGATCTCTCCTCGGTTCGACAGCGGCGCACCGACCGATCCCGTTCTTCCCTGGTCAGAGCCAGGACTTCGTCTCCGTACCGGGGCCGACGTCCACTCGGCCCCCGGACCCTGATCCTCGAGCCGTGCGGCTTGCCCTGGGCCCGTCGCACAGGACCGGTGACACCGCATCCGTGCAGTCGCACAGGACGGGTGACACCGCACACGCCCAGCCAAACGGTCCGCCGTCGAGCCGTGCGGGCGGGGTGCGACGCGAGGAACTGCCGGCTCCGGCCCGTCGAGCGGGTGTCACACCCCGCTCGGCCAGGTCTCTTCCTCGCCCGCGTCGGCGGGGGCCGTGTGCAGCGGGGTCAGGGCGGTGGTGCGGTCGATGTAGCAGAAGGCGTCGTAGCGTTCTCCGACGACGGTGGCCACGTAGTTTCCCCACTTCTCCCGCTCCGGCCGGTAGACCACGCCGATCGCGCGGTGGTCGCACACGTCGTCGATCCAGGGCCGCCGGGTGGTGCCCGCGTCGGACTGTGTCCCCTTCGGCGGGAAGACGAAGAGCCCGGAATCACCGGGCAGCGCCCGGTGCATCGAGTCCTCCAGACTGCCTTCACGGGCCGGCGGCACCTGCATGACGCGCGCCCGCCCGCCCCATCGGTCGGACGCGATCACGGTGCCTTGGTAGGAGCCGAAGCCGACCAGCACGACGCCGTCGTCCTCGTGGCGCTCCCTGACCAGTTGACCGACGTTGACCAGGCCGGCCGCCGCCATGTCGGTGGCACGGGCATCGCCCACATGGGTGTTGTGCTCCCATACCACCGCCTTGGACCGCGGCCCGTAGTAGTCCATGAGCCGGTCGAGGGTGTCGGCCATGTGGTGGTCCCGGATGTTCCACGATTCCGGGCCGCCCCGGAGCATCGCCCGGTAGTAGCGTTCCGCACCGGACAGCACCTCGGCGTTCTGCCGGGCGGCGAAGCCGGCCGGGCCGCCGTCCACGGCTGCCGCCTGCTCCGCGCTGTGCCGCAGGTGTACCAGCAGCTCGCGTACCTCCGGCTCACAGCCGGACGGCACCAGCTCGGTGGCCATCGCATAGGACTGCGGGTCCTCAGCGTACGGCTCGAAGCACCGGTAGGCGTCCAAGGCCCGGTCGACCGCATCGGGGACGTGCTCGCTCAGGTAGTCGCGCACCGCCTGCAGCGACTCCCACAGGCTGTACACGTCCAGGCCGAAGAACCCGGCGCGCCGGTCGTGCGGCAGCCGGGCGTTGTGTTCGCGGAGCCACCGGCAGAACCGGGCGACGTCGGTGTAGGCCCACATCCACGTCGGCCAGCGGTCGAAGTCCTCCAGCACGCCCACGGGGTCCTCGGGCGCCCCGGGAGCGCCGGTCACAGAGCAGTGCACGGCGTGGCAGTCGGGCCAGTCGCCCTCCACGGCCACGAAGGAGAAGCCCTTCTCCTCGATCAGCCGCCGGGTCAGCAGGTCGCGCCACCGGTAGTACTCGGACGTGCCGTGCGACGCCTCTCCCAGCAGCACGTACCTCGCGTCACCGATCCGCTTCAGCAGCGGATCCAGCGACTCGTGCCCGGTCAGGGGCAGCGCATCGTGACGGATCCGGAACGAGTGCCCGAGGGCGGCGGGAGTCATGGAGCCTCCTCACGTCGGAACGCTTCGAGGCCACCGGATGCCCCACTGCGTCCCTTCACACGTCGCGGTCTGCTGGGCGGGTAGCCCTCCCTGACCGGGGGCATGCGCCTGCCGGAGCCGAAATCCGCGGACCGGGACCGGGACCGGGCTGCGCTGCGACCGGCCGTTATTCGCTTGCCCTGGCGACGCGGCAACGCTGCACTGTGGCGGGCGCCACGAGCCGTGGTGCCGGCATCACACGGAAGGCAGCGGCAGCGATGGAGATACGTCCCACGACCGGCCAGGACCTCGACGTCTTCGTCGACACACTCCATGCCGCATTCGGACGCTTCCCGGAAACCCCGGCCGAGGGCGGCAGCGGAGTCTGGTGGGCGGCGCTCGAAATGGACCGCAACCTGCTCGCCATGACGGCTGACGGGCGGCCTGTCGGCACCGCCGGCGCGTACTCCTTCGAGCTCACCCTGCCCGGCGAGATCCTGGCCCCGGCCGCCGGGGTGAGCGCCGTCGGCGTCGTGCCCTCGCACCGGCGCCAGGGCGTGCTCAGCGCGATGATGCGGCACCAGCTCACCGATCTGCGGTCCCGAGGGGAGTTCCTCTCCGTACTGCTGGCCTCCGAGGCCCCGATCTACGGCAGGTTCGGCTACGGCCCGGCGACCTACACGCAGCGGCTGACGGTGCCGCGCCACCAGGCCGTCTTCGCTCTCCCCCGGGCGAGCGGCGTGACCCGGGCCCCCGCGAGCGGCCCGGACACCGGCTCGGTGGAGGTCCTGCGGCGGGCCGAATGCGGCGACGTCCTGGAGGCGCTCTACGACCGGTACCGCCGCGCGCAGCCCGGCGCGCTGTCCCGGCCGCACCGCTGGTGGGCCCTGGGCGCGGGGCAGCCCCCGCTGTCTCCGGCGCCGCGCTACGTCGCCGTCCACCGTGACGCCGACGGCGTCCAGGACGGGTACGCCAGCTACTCGCTCGGCGAGTCCGGCACCTTGACGGTCGACGAGACCATCGCCACCGACGACGCCGCCTTCACGGCCCTGGCCCGGTTCGTCCTCGGACACGACCTGGTCACTCAGGTCGTGTTCAGGCACTTCCCTCCAGAACACCCTCTGCGCTGGCAGCTTGCGGACTTCCGCGCCGGCGAGGTGAGCGGCGACACCGACTGGCTCTGGGTGCGGCTGCTGGACATACCGCGTGCGCTTACCGCGCGCGGCTGGTTCACGGACGGTGAGCTCGTCCTCGACGTCGACGACCCGTTCCTCGGCGAGCGCGGCCGCTACCTGCTGACCGTCCGGGACGGCAAGGCCGACTGCGTCCCGACGGACCGGGAGCCCGACCTGTCCCTGGACGTGAGCGACCTGGGCTCCGTCTACCTCGGCGGCACCGCGCCGAGCACGCTCGTGCGTGCCGGACACATCCGGGCCCACCGCCCCGGCGCAGCCGCCCGCGCCGACACCCTGTTCCGCGCCGAGCGCCCCCCGCACTGCCTGCACTGGTTCTGACCCGCACGCCGACCGAGTCACGCCGCCCATCCCCGACTCCGCCCGGGGGAGGGCGGGTGGCCGGGCTCGCATCGTCCCGCCCGCGTGGCTGACGATCATGGCGAACGGCTCACCCGAACGGCCCTTGTCGTCTCGCAGGCCCCGGCCGTCCGGGTGATGCTGCCCGAGTGACTTGAGGAGGCGACCGTGGTGAACGCCTTGAACTCTCCCGACGCGACCGGCACGACACGCACGTGGTCCGCCTCTTCGTGATCCGGGCCCTCGTGACGGACCGCTCGGCGGGCGGTGAACGGCCCGCCTGACCAGGGCCGATCAAGGAGAGCCGATGCGCCGTTACCCTCCCATCGCCGACCACGGTCTCATCGGGGACCTGCAGACCTGTGCGCTCGTGTCGTCCGAGGGAGTGCTGAACTGGTTCTGCGCGCCGCGTTTCGACTCCCCGAGCATCTTCGCCGGGCTGCTCGACCATGACCGGGGCGGCCACTTCGCGATCACGGTGGACACCCCGGGCACGACCGTCCGACAGCTGTACCTGGCCGACACCGCGATCCTGGTGACCCGATTCCTCTCGCCGGAAGGCGTCGGTGAGGTCGTCGACTTCATGCCCGTCGACGCGTCGGCCGAAGTGAGCGCCCGTCACCGGATCGTGCGCGCCATGCGTGTCGTGCGGGGAACCGTCGACTTCGACCTGCAATGCCGCCCCCGCTTCGACTACGGACGCATCGGGCACGACCTCGTCCTCGGCGACGGCGGCGCCCGCTTCCTCGGCCCGGGCATCACCGCGTACCTGCAAGCGGCGGGCCCCTTCCGTCTCGAGAGGGACGGGGATGACGTGAGGGCGAGCGTGATGCTGCACGCCGGTGAGATGGCCGCGGTCGTCCTGACGGTGGACGACCCGGATGCCGAGCCCCCTTTTCCGATCACGGAGGAGAGCCTGCGCGCCGAGTTCGATGCCGTGCGTCACTTCTGGCACGCCTGGGTCGGACGCTCTCGTTACCGGGGACGCCGGCAGGAGATGGTCAACCGTTCAGTGATCACCCTGAAGCTGCTCACGTACGCCCCCACCGGCGCCCCGATCGCCGCCGCGACCACGGGCCTCCCCGAACAGGAGGGCGGCGCGCGCAACTGGGACTACCGCTACACCTGGATCCGGGATGCCTCGCTGTCGGTACGGGCCATGATCGACCTCGGCTTCACCGAAGAGGCCAATGCCTTCCGTGTGTGGTTGGGCAAGCGGCTGAGCTCGGGCAACGCGCCGAACGGGGAGCCGTTGCAGATCATGTACCGGGTCGACGGTGAGCCGCACCTGGCGGAGGAAGTCCTGGACCACTGGGAGGGCTGGCGCGGCTCGGCCCCCGTCCGGACCGGGAACGGTGCAGCCGGCCAACTGCAGTTGGACATCTACGGTGAGGCCGTCTACGCGCTGGCGCAGTCGACCGACTTCGAGGACGTGGCCGCCTACGAGACGTGGCAGCGTGTGACAACGCTCCTCGACTGGCTCGTCGACCACTGGGACCGGCCCGACGAAGGGATCTGGGAGACCCGGGGCGGGCGAAAGGACTTCACCTACAGCCGACTCATGTGCTGGGTCGCCCTGGACCGTGGCATCCGCCACGCCACCACCCACGCCCGCCCCGCGGACCTGCCCCGCTGGACAGCGACCCGCGACGCCATCTTCCACGAGATCATGGAGCGCGGCTGGAGCGAGGAGCGCCAGGCCTTCGTGCAGCACTACGGGAGCAACGTCCTGGACGCCTCGCTGCTGCTCATGCCGATCGTCGGTTTCCTTTCGCCGCGCGACCCGCGCTGGCTGTCGACCCTTGACGCCATGGACAGCGAGCTGGTTTCCGACAGTCTCGTCCACCGTTACGACCCCGAAGCCTCCCCGGACGGCCTGAGCGGTTCGGAAGGCACCTTCTCGCTGTGCAGCTTCCTGTACGTCGACGCCCTCGCGAGGGCGGGCCGGCTCGACCAGGCCCGCTACGCGTTCGACAAGATGCTCACGTACGCCAACCATGTGGGCCTCTTCGCGGAGGAGATCGGCCCCACGGGCGAGCAACTGGGCAACTTCCCACAGGCGTTCACGCATGTCGCCCTCATCACGGCGGCGATGTCCCTCGACACGGAACTCGACAACGCTGCTCCGCCCATGGCCGGACCGCACGGCGCACCTGTCGCACGACCGGTGTGACCGGGACGGCCGGTGCCGGCCGCCCGGCGTCGCTTCAGGGGCTGGTGGAACGCTCGGGGCCGTGGTCAGGGGCCCGTTCCGCCGGGGCGGAGTGGGCTGTCGGGCAGGCCGTACCGGTGCGCAGCGCAAGACCCGGCGTGGTGGCGGTCAGTGGGGCAGCGGCAGGACCGCGGACACCGTCTTGCCGCCCGGCCGGATGCGGACCCGCACCTCCGCGGACAGGGTGCGCACCATGTGCCAGCCGAATCCGCCGGGTCGCCCCACGTCCCTCGGCAGCGGACGCGGGGCCACGCGGCTGGGGTCGTCCACCGACACCGTCACCGTTCCGGGGCCCGCCACCAGGCGGAACCGGGTCACGCCGCCGGCATGCCGCAGCGCGTTGGTGACCAGTTCCGACACCACGAGCAGCACCGCGTCCACCTCGGGCCTGCTGGCCGGTGCCACCGCGGCGAGAAACCCCCGCGTCGCATCCCTGGCCCGTTCAGCGGTCTGCGGGCGGGCCGTCAGGGACTCGCTGTCCGCCTCGGGTGGCTGCATGATCACAAACCCTCCGTCGGAGCTCTTGGACGTTGAATCGCATGCCCCGAGATATGCCGGTCATCCCCCGATGCCCCGAATGCGCCTGCCGCAGGGCCGCAGGCCTGCGCCTGCGCAGACTCCGGCCACGTAGTCGTCGCCGGGCCGGTGGTCCGACGGGGCCAGAGCCCTCGTACAAGTGGTGCCACCGTGGTGTCATCGCAGCGCCACCGCGCGCCATTCCGCCCCGCGCACGGCACCGTGACGCGTCGATTCAAGGAAGAAAGCGCAGCTCAAAGACGTGTGCGCCAAGGAGGAGCCATTTTGGCTCGCCATGGTGCCACTGATGTGCCATCATGGCGTCATGGACCTCACGCCCTACGTCGACAACCTCCGGCACGAACTCGCCGTCGCGGCGGACGCGGGCGGTGACGAAGCCCGCGCCCTCGCCGAGCGGCTCACCGCCCCCCTCGAGTCCGCCGCCCGTCTCACCTTGCTCAACGCGCTGTCCGCGGCCATGGGCGAGGTCACCCGGGATCTGGCGCCCGGCTCCGTCGATGTGCGGCTGCGCGGGCTCGACCCCGAGTTCGTGGTGACGCCACCGCCCGTGTCCGAGCCGTTCCGGGAGGCGCAGGTGCCGGTCGCCGCGCCCGCCGCGGCCACGCCGTCTCCCGCGGACGCCGACGACGGCGCCATGGCGCGGATCAACTTCCGCCTCCCCGCCCACCTCAAGGCCCGCGCCGAGGACGCCGCCGCGGCGGAGGGCCTGTCGGTCAACGCCTGGCTGGTGCGGGCGGTGTCCACCGCTCTCGACGGCGGGGAGCGCGTGAGCCCGCCGGGCCGCGGCAAGGAGTCGGGCGGCCGGAGCTTCACCGGTTGGGTCCGCTAGGCCCGCCACCCCCACTCCACCGGCGGAGCTGATTTCGCCGACGTGACTCATCACCCGCCTCACCGGCGGGATCACCCACCCAAGCCAAGAGGACGGGACAGCCATGCCTGCTTTCGACACACCCGAACCGATCTCCGCCACCTTCGAGTTGGAGGTCGGCACCGCGCGCATCACCGCCGGCAAGCGCACCGACACGGTCGTGGAAGTCCTGCCGCGCAGCGGCGCCGACGACAACGACGTACGCGCCGTGCAGCAGACCCAGGTCACCTTCTCGGGCGGCAGGCTGACGGTCAGGACTGCCAAGAAGCGGTCCCTGTTCGGCAAGACGGGCGCCATCGAGGTGAGCGTCGAACTGCCCGCGGGATCGGATGTACGGGGCACCACGGCCATGGGCGGCTTCTTCTGCGAAGGCCACCTCGGCGAGGCCGTCCTCAAGACCTCGTTCGGCGACCTCCAGGTCGACGAGGTGGCCGGCGCCGAACTCAGGACCGACCACGGCGACATCCGCCTGGTCCGCTCGACGGGGGACGTCGAAGTCGTCGGCGCGGGCCGCATCGAGATCGGCACCGTCGCCGGCACGGCGACCGTCAAGAACGGCAACGGCGCGACCGAGGTCGGCGAAGTAACCGGTGGCCTGAAGACCAGCGCGGCCAACGGCGATGTCTCCGTGGGCATCGCGCACAGCAGCGTCGAGGCGAAGTCCGCCAACGGCAGGATCGAGATCGGCGTCGCCCACGCCGGGGTCGACGCGGTGTCCGCCAACGGCCGCATCCGCGTCGGCGACGTCGCCCGCGGGCGTGTCGACCTGCGCTCGTCCGTCGGAGACCTCGAAGTGGGCATCCACCAGGGCACCGCCGCCTGGCTCGACGTGCACACCAAGTACGGCACGGTACGCAACTCGCTCGGCTCCTCCGCCGGCCCCGCGGACTCCGACGAGACCGTCGAGGTGCACGCCCGGGCCGGGGTCGGCGACGTCATCATCTGCCGCGCCTGACCGGGCGTACCCCCCGACTCCCGTCCCCGAAAGGAATGCGGCATGACTGCCACCCTGACGACCGCGCCGAGCGCCGCGAACGCGCCGGCGCCGGCGATCACCGCCACCGGACTCCGCAAGTCCTACGGCGACAAGCTCGTCCTCGACGGCATCGACCTGAACATCGCCGAAGGCACCGTCTTCGCCCTGCTCGGGCCCAACGGCGCCGGCAAGACCACGACGGTGGAGATCCTCTCCACGCTCATCGACGCCGACGCGGGCGAAGCCCGGGTCGCGGGCCGCCATATCACCCGGGCCGCCGACGCGGTGCGCTCCGTGATCGGCGTCACCGGCCAGTTCTCGGCCGTCGACAATCTGCTGACCGCCGAGGAGAACCTGCTCCTCATGGCGGATCTGCACCACCTGGACCGCAGTGAGGGCAAGCGGCGGGCCAAGGACCTGCTGCGCCGCTTCGACCTGTCCGAGGTGGCGGACAAGACCACCGTCACCTTCTCCGGCGGCATGCGGCGCAAGCTCGACCTCGCGATGACCCTGATCGGCGATCCGCGGATCATCTTCCTCGACGAGCCCACCACCGGACTCGACCCGCGCAGCAGGCGCACCATGTGGGAGATCATCCGCGAACTCGTGGCCGACGACGGCGTGACCATCTTCCTGACCACCCAGTACCTCGAAGAAGCCGACCAACTCGCCGACCGCATCGCGGTGCTGGACCACGGCCGGCTGATCGCCGAGGGTACCGCCGACGAGCTGAAGCGGCGCATCCCCGGCGGCCACATCCGGGTGCGGTTCGCCGACGCCCGGAGCCTGGACACCGCCGCGGGCATCTTCGGCATCGCGACGCGCGACGAGGACTCACTCACCCTGCAGATCCCCAGCGACGGCTCCATCCCCAACCTGCGAGCCGTCCTCGACACCCTGGAGGCCATCGCCGTCCAGGCCGAGTCGCTCACCGTGCACACCCCCGACCTCGACGACGTCTTCCTGACCCTCACCGGTCAGCCCCGCCCCGCCGGCACCGTCGCATCGCCCGAGGAGAACGCCTGATGGCCACCATGTCGTACGCCGCACGAGACTCCAGGACGATGCTGCGGCGCAACCTCAAGAAGGCGCTGCGCTACCCGTCCCTGACGGTCACCGTCGTCGCGATGCCCCTCGTGATGCTGCTGCTGTTCAACTACGTCTTCGGCAGCGCCCTGGGCAACGGCATCAGCGGACTGCCCACCGGCAGCGGCGACTACATCGACTACCTGGCGCCCGGCATCATCCTGATGGCCGCCACCTCCGGCGCGCTGACCACGGCGATCAGTGTGTGCGTCGACAAGACGGAGGGCATCGTCAACCGTTTCCGTACGATGCCGATCTCCCATGCCTCGTTCCTGACGGGCCATGTTGTCGGCAGTGTGATCCAGACGATGACCAGCATCACGCTCGTCATCGGCGTCGCCCTCCTGATGGGTTTCCGCCCCAGCGCGACGCCCGTCGAGTGGGCCGCCGCCATCGGCCTGCTCACCCTGCTCACGCTCGCGCTCACCTGGATCTCCGCGGGCATCGGCCTGATCGCCAAGAACGTGGAGACCGCCAGCAACATCCCGATGCCGTTGACGTTCCTGCCGTTCGTCGGCAGTGCCATCGTGCCGACCGAGTCGATGCCCACCGGTCTGCGCTGGTTCGCGGAGTACCAGCCCTTCACCCCGATCATCGAGACGCTGCGCGGCCTGTGGCTCGGCACCGGGATCGGCTCCAGCGCGGTCGTCGGCCTCGCCTGGTGCGTGGCGCTCTCCCTCGTCGGTTACGTATGGGCCCGCCGTACCTTCAAGGCCGGCGTCAAGCGGTAACCGCCGCCCTCCTCGAGCCACTTCACCGCCTCGCACCACCTGCACCCCGTCCGACGATCGCAGGAGGAATCCATGTCTTACGACCCGACGGCCGCCGGCGCCACCGCCGAAGAGCCGCCCACTCTGCCCACCGACAGGCGCACCGGCTGCCCCTTCGACCCGCCCGCCGGACTCACCGCGCTGAGCGACCGGCCGCTGCGCCGTATGCGCTACGCCGACGGACACATAGGCTGGCTGGTCACCGGACACGCCGCCGCCCGCGCCATCCTGGCCGATCCGCGCTTCAGCTCACGCTACGAACTCCTCCACCCGCCCATGCCGATGGAGGGCGTGCCGGGAGAGATGCCGCCCGCGCCGGTCGGCGACATCATCGGCCTCGACGCCCCCGAGCACACCCGCTACCGGCGCCTGCTCACCGGCAGGTTCACCGTCCGCCGCATGCGTCGACTCACCGAGCGCGTCGAGCAGTTCACCAACGAGTGCCTGGACGCCATGGAGCAGGCCGGGCCCACGGCCGATCTGGTGACGGCGTTCGCGCAACCCGTACCCGCGCTCATGATCTGCGAGCTGCTCGGCGTGCCGTACGCAGACCGGGAGCGCTTCCAGAGCCACGTGGCGACCCTCTTCGACCAGACGGCCGAGGCGGAAGCCACGGGCGAGGCCTACACGGCGCTGCTCCAGTACCTGAACGAACTGGTCCTCGCCAAGCGCGCCGAGCCCACCGACGACCTGCTCAGCGACCTCACCACCGCCGACCTCACCGACGAGGAACTGGCCGGGATCGGCGGGCTGCTGCTCGCCGCCGGGCTCGACACCACAGCGAACATGCTCGGCCTCGGCACCTTCGCCCTGCTGAGCAACCCCGGCCAACTCGAGGCCCTGCGCGCCGACCCCTCCCTCGCCGGACAGACCGTGGAGGAACTGCTGCGCTACCTCAGCGTCGCCGACCCGCTGCCGCGGGCGGCGCTCGAGGACGTCGAGGTGGAGGGTCGGCTCGTCCGGGCGGGGGAGACGGTGACCATTTCCGTGCAGGCCACCAACCGCGACCCGCTCAAGTTCCCCGAGCCCGACCGGCTCGACATCCGACGCAAGGCCGCCGGGCACCTGGCGTTCGGCCATGGCGCCCACCAGTGCCTGGGCCAGCAGCTCGCCCGCGTCGAGATGACCGTCGCGTTCCCGGCGCTCTTCGCCCGCTTCCCCACCCTGCGCCTCGCGGTGCCGCCGCAGGAGGTGCCGCTGCGCGACCGCTCCAACATCTACGGAGTGATCAGCCTGCCGGTCGCCTGGGACGAGGAGTAGCCCATGAGCGACCCACGAGAGCCCCTGCGACTCCGCGTCGACCGTGACCGCTGCGCCGGCGCCGGCATGTGCGCCCTGACGGCTCCGGCCGTCTTCGACCAGGACGACGACGAGGGTCTGGTGATGCTCCTGAACCCCGCACCCGCCCCCGAGCACCGGCCCGCCGCCCGGATGGCCGTCGGCCTCTGCCCCGCCGGAGCCATCGCCCTCGACGCCCCGGATTCCACGGCCCTGTAGCGCCCGTGGCGCGGCCCGGACCGAGAACCCCGCACCGCGCACCGGTGGGGGCTCTCGCGTGTGCGGACCGCCCAGCACTTCGCCGCGGCGCCCGAGGTGGAACGGGCGCCGATGACGGCACGGACCCGCGACGCCGGCGTCAACCTGGCCTCGCTCGCCGCCGATTCGCCCGCACCCGGCCCGCCGTCGACTGGGGTCCACCACCACCCACGCCGACCCCAGCAGCGCCGTTCCCACCGGCGTGGGTGACCCGGCAAGCGTCGAACCCGCCCAGGATTCAAAGGGCGCGCCGACAACGGCTTCCGGGGGAGGGGCATTCGCTGGGACGGGAGCAGGCGGAGGCGCGGGAGGAAATCCCGGTCAGAATGCGCAGCCCTGCGGTCTCGAGCCTTGCGGCTCGAGGTCGCCGATCGCTGGTGGGCGGGCCGCAGCCATGACCGCGGTCGTGGTCAGACGAATGACGGAGAGAGGGAGTACGCCTTCCCAGCCCAAGATCCTCATGGCGACGGTGCCGGTCGAGTCCGTTCGGATCTCGAGACCGAGGGTGTCGGTGCTGTTCCATGTCGCTTCGCGGTTGTCCATGGTCAAGGATGACGCCGACGAGCGCTCCTGCGGTGAGGCACGCCGATGGAGGCGTACGGCGAAACGTCCCGCATGCCTTACTCGCCGGCTTCGGCGCAACCGACCTCACCGTCGATCTGCCCGACGGCCGGGAACACAGCGAGACGCTCATCGGGTCCCCGCACCACACCTCTCGGCGCCCGGCACACCCTGCGGCCCTGGGAAACCCGCGTCCACCGCCGCAACGCCTGACGCTGCCGCCGACGACTGAGAGCACCAGCGCGACCGCCCCCGTCGGCCCCGGTCCCGGTCCCGGTCCCGGCCCCGGGAAGCGGCGGGGGCGGTCATTGACGCTCAGTGCCGGGCGCCTCGGAGGATCCGGCCGATGACGATCGTGGCGTGCTCGGGCTGTTCCTCGAGCCATGTGCCGAGGTGTTCACGGACGGCCCGGCCGACGCAGGCGCGCGCTGTCGCGTTGTTCAGCGTGCCGCACGTGGCGCCGCCGTACTCGGGATGCTCCAGCGATACCGACACCACCGCCGTGAGCCCCTCGCCGATCCGGTCGGCACCGAGATCGGGATCCGCCTTCGCGAGCAGTCCCCGCTGCCGCGCGTACGCGTTGACGGCGGCCACGAGCCCATCGCGGAAGCCCTCTGCGTGCGTGCCGCCCTCCGGAGTGGGCCTGCTGTTCGCGAAACTCCGGACCTGTTCCTCACGGGAGTCGCTCCAACGGAGGGCCACCTCCACCGTTCCCGCCGTCAGAGGGAGCTCCCGCTCGAAACTGACGATGTGCGGGTGAACGGGGACGGCGTCCGGGCCCTCGATGAAGGCGACGAAGTCCCGTGCTCCGCCCGGGAACCGGAAACGGACCGACCGGGATCCGCCCGCGGTACGTTCGTCGGTCAGCGAGATGTCGAGGCCCCGGTTCAGGAAGGCCAGTTCCCTGAAGCGCTCCGTCAGCACGGTGAACGAGCACTGCGCCGTGCCGAAGATGTCGGCGTCGGGCCGGAAGGTGATGGTGGTCCCGCTACCGGTCGCCGGTCCCACGGCCTTCGGCGGAGCGAGCGCGACGCCGCACGCGTATTCCTGGACCCAGCGGACCCCGTCACGCCGCACCTCGGCCGTCAGGTGGCTCGACAGGGCGTTGGTGACGCAGGGCCCTGCGCCGATGCGGCTCAGGACACCGGAATGGCGGTCACCGGGCTTCGGTCCGACGTGCGGGCGGGTCAGCAGGGCTTCGAGGCCGGGACCGCCGGTGTCCTCCGCGGCCTCGACGGGGACCCCCGGTCCGTCGTCGGCGACGCGCACGCCGCCGTCGGATGTGAGGGCGATGTCGACGGAGTCCGCGCGGCCGGCGAGGACTTCGTTCACCGCGCGGTCGGCGACCTCGAACACGAGCTGATGCAGGCCTCGTTCGCCGGTCGAGCCGACGTACATCCCGGGCCGCTTCCGAATGGCTTCCCGCCCCTCCAGCACCTCGATCCGGGCGGCGTCGTACGTGATGGCGTCCTGGCTCATGAAGTCCCCCTCCGGGTGTCCTGTGGACTCTCCCAGCCTAGGCGGATCCGCGAAAAACACCAGGTCAGAGCCGGTTCGCCGTGAGCATGAGCGGCCGGGTGAGCGCCTGCGCGGAGGCGGTCGGCCCAGGGATCGTGAGCCGCGGGCGGATGGCGGCGCAGGGGCCGCCGAGGCCGGGAACGACCCCGTTCCCGGCGGACCCGAGGTACCCGATCCGGGAAGTTCTCACGACCGCCCGGCACGCCGCGTCCGAGCATCGGCGCGCTCTACGGCGTGCGGGACGCTCGCGGCACCGCCACACGCCGCACTCAGATGTGACGACGTCTTTCGATCAGGTTCAGACGTGCGTGAGGAGGCGCTCCAGCGGCCGGGGAACGCGCTCGAGGTCCAGGTGGGTGATCAGCGCCCGCGCGTAGAGCGCCTTGCGGCCGCTGTGCGTGCCCATGAAGCGCCGCAGTTGGTGCTCCACGGGCCGTTCCCGCTGCGCCGGCTGGCCCTGGAAGGTGTGGAAGGGGCGCATCTCGCCCTGGTCCTTGATCACTTGCTGCACTCCGTCGGCCCCGAGAGCGCGGATCAGCTCGTCCTCCAGGTCGGCGACGCATACGTGGAACCCGAGTGGCTCCAGACCGGCCCGCGTGAGACCGGACCCGAGACCGACCCGTTCCAGATGACGACGGAAGTGCCGCTCCTCGCCGATGTCGCAGAGACCGGCGAGCGGGAGGCCGAGTCCGGGGGGACCGCACACGTCCAGGAACCGCCCGATGTTGGTCGCGCCTCCGAGCGGTACCACCGCGACGCCCTCCGCGCCGAGGTCGCGGCCGTAACGTGCGGCCAGCGCTTCGAGTGCGACGTGATCACTGCTGCCCTCGACGAGCACGATCGTCCGCACACCGCCGGCCAGTTCCCGCGCCGACGCTGCCGCCGCTCCCGACTCCGCTCCGCCGGCCGCCCATGCGACCAGCGCCAGGCGGAATCGCCTCAACTCGTCCACGAGACCTCGCTTTCCGATGCCATCCTGGCACGGCCGAGATCCCGCACGCACGTACGTTTTCCGAGGGTGACGGGCCCCGGAAGTCGGTAGCTCCGCACTGCCGGCCGCGGGGCGGCTCGGGCTTGTTCCGGCACCGCCGGCCGGCCGGTACGCAGCCCCGTCGCATCAACCGCCGGACGGAGCCGATGAGTCCCGATAGTGGTCCCGGACCTCGGGGCGTTGCCGGAAGCCGGCCGACATGTAGGTGGCGACGGCGCCGGCATTGGAGCTGGGGGTGCAGACGAGCGCGCTCGACGAGCCCAGTTTCTGGAGCGCGGCCGCCGCGGCGACGGTGATCGCCTTTCCGTAGCCGTGACGGCGATGTTCCCGGTGCACACCCATCGGCTCGAGCAACCCGGGCTTGCCCGGACCGGCCGACCACACCGTCACCGCCGCCACCGCGTTGCCCCGGTCGTCGTACGCGACCAGACAGCGGGCGTCGGCGTACGGCAACCCGGCCGCCATCGCGTGCCAGCGCTCGTCCGAGAACCTCGACCCGTCGAACGCCGCCCGCTGTACGGCGGCGAACACATGGGCCTGCTCGGGCCCGATCGCCTCGATCCGCACGCCCGGGTCGTTCACCGGCTCCGTGAGGTCGCGGCGCAGCGGCGTCCACGGCTCGTCGACGTCCCAGCCGTCCTCGAAGAGCAGATCCTGGACCAGCGCGCCCATCGGCGACTCGATGTTCGCCTTCCCCTCGGGCAGCACGCCGCGCTCCGGATCGGTCACGTCCTCGACCAGCTTCCGGGCCAGCTCCTCGTCCCGGTGAGCGTCGGGCGCGATCGTCAGGCGCAACAGCCCGGGACCGTCCAGCAGCCCGACGGCGAGAATCCGTCCGCCCCGGCTCCACGTCCTGACCGCCGCGGCGGTCGCTTCCGCACCTGACCGCCAGTACCAGCCCAGGTCCCCGGGATGCAGTTGCATCGGCGCCCCGTCGTACTGCCACTCCCGCAGCACGTCCACAGCCTTGCTCAGCCCGTTGGCTCCCGGCATGCTCAGCACGATCGACATGCCCCGATCACACACCACCGCGCCGGCCGTCCGCACCCGATTTCCGGTCGGCGGGCGCGGGTGGGGGCTGCGGGTCCTCGCGCGGCGGCCGGGAGGTCCGGCGGGCCGCCTGCCGCAGTGGGGCGGGCAGGGCTCGCCGTCGTTCCGAAGCCCGGCGTTCCGCCGCTCCTGTCAGGCGGCGTCACTCCTGTGCGGTCCGGCGTCCGACTCCGGGCGCCGCAGGCATGCTTCGACACGGCCGCCGGTGATGCGGGTGTCGAAAGCGGGCTGCGGCGCCGTCGCGGGGCCGCGTACGTTCCAGCCGTCGGCCAGGCGGAACACGCTGCCGTGCCAGGGACAACGGACGCAGCCGTCGCTGATCGTCCCTTCGGAGAGCGGGCCGCCCATGTGACTGCACGTGTCGGCGAGAACGTGCACGGTGTTGCCGCTCTCGCGCACCACCAGGACCGGCACGTCGTCGATGTGCCGGCGGACCGCCCGGCCGACGGGGAAGTCGGCGACGGCGCCGATCACCTGCCACCCGGACTTCACGAGATGAGGTACGGCTTCCGCATGGTTGGCGCCGGATGCCTGCCGGTAGGCAAGGTGGCCGCCGAGCGCGCCCCCGAGACTCACGGCCGCCAGCCCGGCGAAACCGAGTGCCTTGCCCAGTCCGGTGCGGCCTTGTGTCCGGGCGGTCAACGAGCTCGCGTACAGCGCCACGGCCGTGACGTTCGTCGCCGCGTGCACGAGTCCCACGCGCATCTGCTGTCGCTGGAGATCCGCCCAGTCGACCCAGCCCGCCACGGCCGCAGGGGGAACCGCGGCCAGCCCCACCCCGATCAGGGCGCGTGCTCCACGGTGCTGTCCGGGAAGCAGGTCGAGCACCGCCGCGGAGAGCCAGCTGCCGATCGGCACCTGCACCATCAGGGGATGCACGGGGTGTCCCAGCCACCTGCCGTGCAGGAAGTCCCTGCCGCGTCCCAGGGGAAGCCCGTGCACGGCCCGCTGGACACGGTCGATCACCGGGTCGTTGCGCGGACTGCGCTCCAGGCGGTCGATCGCCGCGAGGAACCGGCCGGGGCCTGCCGACGACGAGAAGAAACGCTTCCGGAGTTCGGGCCGATCGCTGCCCGGTGATGCGTCCCATCGGTTCATAGGAGCTGGGTAACCACGGACGAGCACACGAAACCGCATCGAGGCGCCGCCGGGACGACAGTCCTGCCGGCAGCGCGGGGTGCCGCTGTCCTGATGGCATGCGGCCGACGCCGGAGAGGACAACGATGAAGCCGTACGCCGTCCGTCACAGGAAGGAAGCGGGCCATGTCCGACCAGGAGAAAGAATCCGTGACTCCCGAACCGGAGGAGGAGCCCGACTTCGCTGACGAGCACTCCCGTCCCACCTATGCCGATGAGCCCTCGACGGAGGACCCCGACGAGTCGGTTCCGTCGGGGGAGGGCGGCGACGGGGGAATGGACCCCGCCTGAAAGGCCGGTGGATGGTCACAACCGTATAATCGGGCCCATGGCAAATCGGCCGTCAGAGAAGCCGCGACTGCTGTCGGGTGGCAACCCGCAGATTCCCAAGGGCGACGGCGATGGCCCTGTCCAGGCCTATATCGAGGCGATGCCGGGCTGGAAACGCGAGGTCGGCCGCCGTCTTGACGACCTCGTCGTGCGGACCGTCCCCGGCGTTCGCAAAGCGGTCCGCTGGAACTCACCCTTCTACGGCGTCGAAGGCAACGGGTGGTTCCTCGGTCTCCACTGCTTCACGAAGTACGTGAAGGTGACCTGGCTCAACGGCACATCGCTGGATCCGCTGCCGCCGGGCGAATCCAAGCATGAGCGCGTGCGCTACCTCGACATCCATGAGGACGAGGAGTTCGACGAGGAACTCGTCGTCAGCTGGATCCGTCAGGCCGCCGACCTGCCCGGTGACGATCTCTTCTGATTGCCGACGGCGATGCCGTGGCCGGTACGGCGAGTTACGGCCTCACCGATCAGTGGTAAAGCCGCCGGGGCTCAGTGACTCGCCCGTGCCCGCCTTGCCGCGAACCAGGCAGTGACGAGCGCCCCGCCCACCACCGCCGTCGTCCGGGCGCCTGAGCTTCCGGCGACGGCTCCGGCCATGTCGCGAGCCCGGTCCAACGCGCTCAGCGGCACTCCGGCCAGCACGTTCGCCAGAGGCCGGCGGGGCACGGCCGGGTGGGGATGTGTGGGGGCGGTACGCCGCACCGTCTCCCACGTGGTGCCCAGCCGCCGCAGCCGTGCGCGGTCATGGCCCAGCGCCTCCTGCAGCCGGGGCAGGAGCAGTTCCTCCTCGTCGCGGATGTCCTGCCGTATGAGGGCAAAGGCCCGCTCGACGAGTTCGTCGTGGCGGGGGTCGGCCGGGTCGGTGTGTTCGACGGCGGCGACCAGGTCGTTGATTTCCTGGTGCTCCTGCTCGACCCGAGAGGTCAGTTCCTCGCCGTCGTCCGCGAGCCGCCGCAGCGCCGGCCACAGCACGGTCTCTTCGGCGAAGGCATGGCTGAAGGTCAGCTGGATGATGTCCTTCAGCGTCTGCTGCCGTTCCTCCGGGGGCCGCTTGCCCGATACATAGCGGTTCATCAGGCGGTCGAGCTTGGCGTGGTCACGCCGCTGCCGCACCAGGACGCTGGCCTCGCCGCCGAGCTCCTCGACGCTCTGCTGTGTGATGGAGGTGGACATCGGGGCCTCCTCAGCCCGTGTGGTGCCCCGGGGGCCGGACTCGTTCGGCGGGCCGCTCGGGGGTTCGTCGCCTTCGCCGCCGGTCCCGCGAGTACCCATTGCCTCTCGGAAGCACTCCTCACCGGGCCCCGCTGCGGCCGCCTTTTCACCTGACAGGCGGGCCCGTCACCCCCGTGGGGAATTCCTCGACGCCGAGCACCAGCAGCAGCTCCAGTCGCTCGCGGGCCTCGGCGTCCGCCGGGGTGAGCACGAGCAGCAGCTGGCCCTGGTCGGGAGTCACGAGGGTTTCGCAGTCCATCAGCAGGCGGCCCACCCGCGGGTGCAGCACGGTCTTGCGGTCGGCGCGCCGGACCGCCACCTCGTGCTCGGCCCAGAGCCGGCGGAAGTCGGCGCTCGCGGCCTGCAACCGGTCGACGAGCCCGGCGACCGTGGGGTCGCCGGACCGGCGGCCGACGGCCGCGCGCAGGTCGGCCACGAGCTGCCGGGCGTGGTGCTCGTGCTCCTCCGGCGGGTGGACGTCGCGAGTGGCGGCGTCGGTGAACCAGCGGTGCACGAGGTAGCGCCGGTCGCCGGACAAGCCGGTGTGGTCGCCCGTGAGCAGGACGGCCGCACGGTTCTGGGCGAGGACCTCGCCCAGGTCGGACAGCACCAGGGCCGGGGTGTCGCCGAGCAGGCCGAGCATGCGCACCAGACCGGCGCGGGCCAGGCGGGCCACTCCGTCGGCGGGCGGGGGCCGGTGGCCGGCCAGGTGGAACAGGTAGTCCCGCTCGTCGTCGGAGAGGCGCAACGCCCGGGCCAGCGCGCCGAGCAACTGGGTCGAGGGCTGACTGCTGCGGCCCTGCTCGAGGCGTACGACGTAGTCCACCGACATGCCGGCGAGCATGGCCACCTCTTCCCGGCGCAGGCCGGCGGTGCGGCGGCGCGGGCCGTCGGGGATGCCGACCTCGGCCGGGCGGATCGCCTCGCGGCGGTGGCGCAGGAAGTCGGCGAGCTGCTCACGTTGCATGGCTCCATGGTCCCCCGACGCGGGCGGGCCGATCCAGGGAGCGGCTCTCCCATGATGAACGCTCCGCTCCCGTACGCCGCGGCGCACCCGCAAGGTGGGTGACGGATCCGACGACGAAGGAGAACGTGATGCAGACGCGAACCCTGGGCAGTACCGGCCCGACCGTTTCCGCGCTGGGCCTGGGTGCGATGGGCATGTCGGACGTTTACGGCGCGGCCGACCGCGCGGAGAGCATCGCCACCGTGCACGCCTCGCTCGAGGCCGGCGTCACCCTCATCGACACCGGCGACTTCTACGCAATGGGCCACAACGAGCTGCTGCTCGCCGAGGCCCTGCGCGGCCGGGACCGGGACAGTTACCAACTGTCCGTCAAGTTCGGGATGCTGCGCGGACCGGGCCACGACTTCGGCGGTGCCGACGCACGTCCCGAGGCGGTGAAGAACTTCCTGGCCTACTCCCTGACCCGGCTGGGCACCGACCACATCGACATCTACCGTCCCGCCAGGCTGGACCCGGCGGTTCCGATCGAGGAGACGGTGGGCGCGATCAAGGAGATGATCGACGCCGGGTACGTGCGGCACCTCGGCCTCTCGGAGGTCGACGCCGCGACGATCCGCCGGGCGCACGCCGTGCACCCGGTCGCCGACCTGCAGATCGAGTACTCGCTGATCTCTCGCGCGGTGGAGGCGGACATCCTGCCCACGCTGCGGGAGCTCGGCATCGGCCTGACCGCTTACGGCGTCCTCAGCCGCGGCCTCATCTCCGGGCACTGGGCCGCCGGCCGTACCGCCGGCCCCGGCGACTTCCGCGCCTTCAGCCCGCGGTTCTCGGCCGGGAACGTGGAACACAACCTCGCCCTCGTGGACGCTCTGCGCCGGGTCGCCGAGGCGAAGGGATGCACCGTCGCCCAGCTGGCCATCGCCTGGGTGGCCGCACAGGGCGACGACATCGTGCCGCTGGTCGGCGCCCGTACCCGCGAACGGCTGGCCGAGGCGCTGCCCGCGATGGAGCTGACCCTCACCGCGGACGACCTCGCCGAGATCGAGAAGGCGGTGCCGCCCGGCACGGCGCGCGGCGACCGGTACCCGACCGCGTTCATGTCCGGTCTCGGCGCGGGGAACTGAGTCCGCCTCTCCGGCGGCGCCCGGCGCGAGTGCCGCCGGGAAGCGGGCACCCGCGCGACGAGGTTCTGGCCCGTGCGGCGTGAGCCGGTTGCCGGAGCGTCTCGCCTAGATGGTCGACGGGATGTGTCCCTCCGTCGGTGATCACGGATGCGACGTGGGACCGGATCGAGCCGCTGATGCCGGCCGGTCCGGCCCATGGACTCCGGTGCGCACCCGCTCGCACCGGAGTCCAGGCTTCAGGCACTTTGGCTGCCCTCCCGGGCAACGGCCTGCGGGAAAACTCGTTGGCCCGCTGCCGCCGACCTGCGACGATGCCCCTGTTTGCCGAGTGGAGGGCATTTGTTCGTTTTCGTGTGCGCAGGGTGCGACGCCGAGCTGACCGCCCCGTTGGCCCGGGTCGCCCTGCCGGTCCACACCTATCAGAAGTACGGCAACGGACTTCAGCTCCCGGTGCTCATGGAACCGGGGACGTTCGCCGTGGAACCGGAGCCATGGGGCCCGCCTTGGCGGAGGTGGGAGGAGATCGATCCGGACGAGGCGGCGGCCCGTGGCGTCCACGCGCCGGTCCACGCCCTGTCCGACGGCGCCCCCGGTGCGGTTGTCATCGCACCCGGGGACATCCGCGGTGCCGTGCTGATCCCGGAGAGGCGTGGCGGCGCCTGCTGCGGCCTCGACGTGGCCGACGGTCCCAACATGGCCTGCGGGGCGTGCGGTCTGCCGGTGGCGAGCCGGATCGACGACTGCTCTCTCTGGCAGGCCATGTGGCTCGCCCCGGACGCCGTGCGCCGTGTCCAAGTCGGAGACGCCGACACCGGACCGCTCTCCTGGGCGGAGCTGATGGCGGAAGGGAAGGGCGTGACCCCCTTCGAGCCGATCACCCTGTGGGGATCGCTGTCCGGGGCGAGCCGCCGCTGGTCCTGGAGCCCGCAGTGGGAGGCCGCGGCCGGGCGGGCGCTCGCCCACCTTCTGGTGGCGTCGGAGGGCCGGGCGGTGACCGTCCCGGACGGCCTGACCGCGGAGGTGTTCCAGCACACCCTCGACGCCCTGCTGCCGGCCGGTCCGCCGGTGCGGCGAGCCGTCCTCGCCGGACCGGGGCTGGCCGCCCCCGACGCGGACGCCGGCATCCTGCTCGTACC
>NZ_JBSGZJ010000068.1:0-21933 GCF_053610925.1 Streptomyces sp. NPDC054847
GCGGTGGCCTGCGGGCCACCGCCCCTCGCCGCGTCCCGGTGGCGCTTGACGCGGGCACCGGCAGTGGGTTGCATACGTTCTGTGATCGCGCACCGGGCTCCAACCGCACTTCCCCGCACGACCCTACGGGCCCGAGGAGTCACGCCGTGGACCCGGTGATCGTGGTCGGCGCGGGTCCCGTCGGGCTGGCGCTGTCACTCGCCCTCGCGGCACAGGGCGTCCCTTCTGTCGTGCTCGACGAGGGCAACGGGAAGGACGAGCCGCGCCCGGCCCGCACCGTCGTACTCCGCCCCGACACGGCCGACCTCGTGTCGCGGCTCGGCTGCGGGGCCGTGCGTCACGAAGGCACCCGTTGGAGCGGCTGGCGCTCGATGCTGCGCAAGCAGGAGTTGCGGCAACTGCCCCTCGACGACGGCGCCGAGGACCACCGCCGGAGCGGCGGTCACCACTGGGACAGGGACGACACGTACGCCGGGGACGGACGCGACAACGCATACCAGCGGGGGGACAGGGGCGCCGGAGCCGACGGGGACCTGGCCGCGCCCCTTCACATCCCGCAGCACAGCCTCTCTCGTGGACTGCGTGAAGCCGCAGCGGAGCACCGGCTCGTACGGCTCGTGACCGACAGCCGCCTCGACTCGCTGGAACAGGACGCCGGCGGCGTGGGTGTGCACACCAGAGGGCCCTCCGCGACCTGGTGGCGGGGCAGTTATCTGGTCGGCTGCGACGGCGCGAGGTCCACGGTCCGCAAGCTCCTCGGCATCCGCTTCCCGGGCCGCACGGCGGTGGAACGTCACGCCGTGGCCGCGCTGCGCACCCAACTGCCCTGGCCCGGTGAGGCAGTGCTGCACCGTCAGCCACCGTGGAGCTCGGGCGGTGACGAGATCACCGCACGTCCACTGCCGGACGGTACGTGGCGACTCGACTGGCTGCTTCCGCCCCGCGGCGAACTGGTGACGCCGGAGGCCCTCGTGGCGCGGGTCCGTGACACTCTGGCCGGCTGGTGCGGCGACACGCCGCCGTACGAACTGCTCGACACCGGCGTCTACACACTTCATCACCGGCTCGCCCGGCGCTGGCGCGTGGACCGGGCCTTCCTCGCGGGCGACGCGGCGCACCTGCTGGGAGCCATCGGCGCCCAAGGGCTCGACGAGGGTCTGCGCGACGTGGACAACCTGGCCTGGAAGCTGGCGCAGGCCTGGCATCACGGGGCGTCACAAACACTGCTGGACAGCTATCAGGCCGAGCGGCGCACCGCCGTCGCCGCACGGCTGCGCGCCGCCGACCAGTCACTGCCGATACTGCGCAGCGGCAGCGGTCTGCGCATGTACCTTCCCGGGGCCGCCCGGGGACACGACGCGATGCTCACCGACGCGCATCTCGGGCGGGGGGCCCTCGGCGCACCGCCCGTCTACACACACTCACCGCTCACACCGGAGCCCACCGGTCCGCAGACCCCGGCGGGCACCGTGCCGGGCTCGCCGGTCGCCGATGTGCAGGTGACGGCTCCGGACGGCACCTGCGCCCGACTGCGGGACCGGCTGTGCCGGGGGCGCCTGCTGGTCGTGCTGGTGGCGCCCGGCACCGGCGTGTGGGACCGGAGGCACTGGGCCGGCGCGGGCATCATGCCGCGGCTGGAAACAGCGGTGTCCGGCCTTCCGGCACCGGCGGAACTGCTGGTGACGGAGAGCTACCCGGGCGCCTCCGCGCACACCGTGCTGCTCGTACGGCCCGACGGACATCTGGTGGCCGCATTCGCGGGGGTGCGGCCCGCCGAGCTGTACGCCGCCGCGGACATCGCGAGAGGAGGGGCCCCCGCCACGGCGGGCAGTGACCGTACTGCGGACATCGATTGATTCACGGTGTCCGGCGTGGTGTACTCCCGAGCATGAACGACACCGATGTGCGCCTGTGGCGGAGGGTCCATATGGACCTCGTCCGCTACGCGGGCTGCGTGTGTCGGCCGTCCTGCTGAATTCGCCTTCCCTTCGCGCCGTGGCCTCTGGCCCGTGCGCTCACCAGCGAACCCAGGACGGTTTCCGTGTCCCACCCTGCTCCGCTCCCCCCTGCCTCGGCGCCTTCGACTCCCGGATCCTCAACCGATCCCGTTCCCCTCACCGGTTCCTGGCCCGCCCCGAGCCTGACGGGCGCGCCGACCTCCGCCGAGCTGCTCGACTTCGTACGGCACGCCGCCGCCGACAAGGAACTGATCGCCTCGCTGCCTCTCGACCCCGAGGGACGCACCTGGCTGCGGCTCGAAGGGCCGCGCGGCAGTGAGGCGTGGCTCATCGGCTGGCCGCCCGGCACCGGTACCGGCTGGCACGACCACGCTGACTCCGTCGGGGCGTTCGCCACGGCGGAGGGCGTGCTGAAGGAGAACTCTCTCGCCGTACGGCTTCCCACCGCCGGCTGGAAGACGCTCGAACTCGACGACGGTGTGGACCGGGAGCGGCATCTGGCCGCCGGCCGGTCCCGCGCCTTCGGTACGCACCATGTGCACGAGGTGCTCAACGAGTCGTCCGCCGAGCATGCCGTCTCGGTCCACGCGTACTACCCGCCGCTGCCGCTGATGAGGCGCTACAGCCGGTCGGGGGCCGTTCTCCGTCTCGAGCACGTCGAGCACCCGGAGGACTGGCAGTGAGCGGGCCCCCGGGAATCGACGAGTACCTGGAGCAGGTACGGCGAGGGCTCGAACGGATCGGTCCGCAAGAGGCCTTCGAGGCGGCGGCCGAGGGAGCCCTGCTGGTCGACATCCGCTACCAGGCACTGCGCGAGCGCGACGGGCTGATCCCCGGGGCGCTGGTCGTGGAGCGCAATGAACTGGAATGGCGGCTGGACCCGCAAGGCAGTCATCGCCTCCCCCAGGCGATCGGCCACGACCTCCGGATCGTGGTCATCTGCAACGAGGGTTACGCCTCCTCCCTCGCTGCCTTGTCCCTGCACCAGCTGGGGCTACGGCGCGCGACCGACCTCGCCGGTGGTTTCCAGGCGTGGAAGTCGGCGGGACTGCCGGTCACGCGGTAGCCGCGGGCCCGGACGCGTCCCCGACCGGCCCCAGGTCCGGTATGTCTAGTGCCCCATGTCGTCCAGGTCCGCCGTGTCCTCGCCCTCTTCTTCGAGGGCGCGCCTCACCACCCGCAGGGCCATGCCCTCGGAGTAGCCCTTGCGGGCCAGCATTCCGGCCAGCCGGCGGAGACGACGGTCACGCTCCAGGCCCCTGGTGGAGCGCAGCTTCCGCGCCACCAGCTCGCGGGCCGTCGCCTCCTCCTGGTCGGAGTCGAGCTGCCCCACCGCCTCGTCGATCAGCGCCGAATCCACGCCCTTGGTACGCAACTCCCGTGCCAGGGCCCGACGGGCGAGGCCCCGGCCGTGGTGCCGGGACTCCACCCACGCGTCCGCGAAGGCGGCGTCGTTGATCAGCCCCACGTCCTCGAAGCGGGAGAGGACCTCCTCGGCCACTTCCGGTGGGATCTCGCGTTTGTGCAGCGCATCCGCGAGCTGTTTGCGGGTGCGCGGGGTCCCGGTGAGCAGGCGCAGGCAGATGGCCCGCGCCCGCTCCGCCGGATCCTTGGGTGACAGCTCCTTCTCGGCCCTCGACGAGTCGGGGCTGTCACCCGGCCATTCGGTACGCCGGGCGGCCATGTGCTACCCCTTGGCCGCCGCCGTCTTGGCCGCCTTCGCCTTGGACGCGGGTGCGGGCACGGACTTCGCCGTGTCCTCGGCCGGAACCGCTCCGGCCACCGCGTCCGCACCGGGCTCCGCCGCCGGGGTCTCCGGCCTGACGCCGACGCCGAGCTTCTCCTTGATCTTCTTCTCGATCTCGTTCGCGAGGTCGGGGTTGTCCTTCAGGAAGTTGCGGGCGTTCTCCTTGCCCTGGCCCAGCTGGTCGCCCTCGTACGTGTACCAGGCGCCGGCCTTGCGGACGAAGCCGTGTTCCACGCCCATGTCGATCAGACCGCCCTCGCGGCTGATGCCCTGGCCGTAGAGGATGTCGAACTCGGCCTGCTTGAAGGGTGGGGCGACCTTGTTCTTGACGACCTTGACGCGGGTGCGGTTTCCGACCGCGTCCGTGCCGTCCTTCAGGGTCTCGATACGGCGGATGTCCAGACGCACCGAGGCGTAGAACTTCAGCGCCCGGCCACCGGTCGTGGTCTCCGGGGAGCCGAACATCACACCGATCTTCTCGCGGAGCTGGTTGATGAAGATCGCGGTGGTCTTGGACTGGTTCAGCGCGCTGGTGATCTTCCGGAGCGCCTGGCTCATCAGCCGCGCCTGCAGACCGACGTGCGAGTCGCCCATCTCGCCCTCGATCTCCGCCTTGGGCACAAGGGCCGCGACGGAGTCGATGACGATCAGGTCGAGCGCGCCGGAGCGGACGAGCATGTCGACGATCTCCAGCGCCTGCTCGCCGTTGTCCGGCTGGGAAAGGATCAGGTTGTCGATGTCGACGCCGAGCTTCTTGGCGTACTCCGGGTCGAGGGCGTGCTCCGCGTCCACGAAGGCCACCGCCCCGCCCGCCTTCTGGGCGTTGGCCACGGCGTGCAGCGTGAGGGTCGTCTTACCGGAGGACTCCGGTCCGTACACCTCCACCACACGCCCGCGCGGCAGGCCGCCGACGCCGAGGGCGACGTCGAGGGCGGTCGACCCGGTGGGGATGACCTCGATGGGCTCGTTCGGCCGCTCGCCCAGCCGCATCACGGCGCCCTTGCCGAATTGGCGTTCAATCTGTGCGAGCGCGGCGTCGAGCGCCTTCTCGCGGTCGGTTCCTGCCATGGGTTCCACCCGATTTGCTTGTGTCGATCGCTTCACGTCAAAGACGCTAACCCCTGCCACTGACAATGGGCCCCGACGTCCGGCCGGCCTGTGGACAACTCGCGGGAGCGAGGGCCGGAATCCCATAAGAATGGATGTTCGATTTTACTGTCAAGCTCACCACGCGGCGGTCCGCGTAGCCGTGTGCGACCGGTGTCCGGTGGTCTGATCGGCGGGTCGTGGGTGGCGGTCGGACAGCTCGCGGACGTGTGTGCTGATCCGGACAGCGGCGCCGGCGTCCCTATGTCTCGAACCTTGATCATTGTCACCGAGCCTTGACGATCACTAGGTTTGTGCCTTCGAAGTTTGCGTGGCACGGGGGTGTCCGTGTGTCGGGGGTTGTGGCGGGGAGCACGGGTGCGAACGCGGATCCGGCTGTTCGGGGCGCTTGGTCTTGGCTCCTTCGAAGGCGCGTCCCGTGCGACGCCCGCTCCGGCCTTACTGAGACGTGCGGTTCGCGCAGGTGACGCGGGCCGGACCAGCGACGCGTGTGCCGCCGATGCCGTAGGCGTCAGAAAGTGAGTAGACAGATGCAACCGACGTTCGTACTGGTTCACGGAGCCTTCTCGAACTCCTTCTCATTCGCACCACTCCAGGCCGAACTCGGCCTCCTCGGGCACCGCTCGGTCGCCGTCGACCTGCCCGGCCATGGTTTCGGGGCGACCTACACGCGCGCCTACCAGGCGCCACAAGATCTCGAAGGGCTGGCCACGGCACCCGGCTCGATCAAGGGAGTCACACTCGCCGACAATGCCGCGCACCTGATCGGGATCCTCGAAAGGGCCAAGCGGAACGGGCCGGTGATCCTCGTCTCCCACAGCCGTGGCGGAATCACGGCCACCGCGGCAGCCAACGCACGGCCGGACCTGATCGACCGCGTCGTCTACGTCTCGGCCTGGTGTCCTGTCGATCTCGACGTCAGCGACTACTACGCCGAGCCGGAGATGGCCACGGTGGACGCCGCTTCCCTGGCCCTCGCCCTTGCCGGGAACCCGGCCGAACTCGGGCTGCTCCGCGTCAACTTCCGCACCGCGAATGAGGACGCCCTCGCTGCCCTCAAGGCGGCCTTCCTTGCTGACGGCACCGACGAGGAGTTCCTGACCTTCCTGAACACCTTCCAGCCCGACGAGAACCTGGACGTCGGCACCTCCGCCGACCGCGCGCAGGCCGAGACGTGGGGCCGCATCCCGAAGACCTACGTCCGCCTGGCCGGCGACACGAGCCTGCCGCTCGCCATACAGGACCGGCTGATCCGCGAGGGCAACGCGCTGACGCCGGACAACCCGTACGACGTCCGCACCCTTGCGGGCAGCCACCTGAAGTGGCTGGTCGACCCGGCACCAGCGGCCCGAGTCCTGGGGGAGCTCGCGGCACTGGTCGGATAGGGGGATCGAGAAGCGCACGGCCCGATGGCGACACCAAGGCCACGGCGGAGTACTCCATGCCGCCGTGGCCTGCCCCGCAAGACCCGGCCGTCGCCGCAGTGCGGCGCCTGGCCGCCACCGGGGCCGAGGCCGGCGTTCCCCGGCATCGGCTGCCCGAGGCGGGCCGCCGTCACAGCCGTGTGGTGCGTCTCAGGCTTCCGCCCGACGGGCTCAGGACCCGGAGCCGGCCTGCGGGGGCACCCCGCCGGGTGAGCCCTCGGATGTGGACGGAGCCTGCCGGCCGTTCCCCAACGCGCTGCGCACCCGCGCCAACCGGCTGCCGCCGTGCCTGCTGTGGGCGTGGACCCTCGGGTCGTCGGTCACCGTGTACCGCTTCACGTACGCCCCGAGGAAGGCCTGGAGCGTAGCGACCGCCGGGATCGCGATCAGCGCGCCGACCGCGCCCAGCAGGGCGGTACCCGCCACGACCGAGCCGAAGGCCACCGCCGGGTGGATGTCCACCGTCCTGGCGGTGAGCTTCGGCTGCAGCACGTAGTTCTCGAACTGCTGGTAGATCACGACGAAGCCGAGGACCCACAGGGCGTACCAAGGGTCGATCGTGAACGCGATCAGCATCGGCAGCGCGCCCGCCAGATACGTGCCGATGGTCGGGATGAACTGCGAGACCAGGCCGACCCAGACCGCGAGGGCCGGGGCGTACGGCACCCCGAGGATCTCCAGCAGGATGTAGTGCGCGACTCCGGAGATCAGCGCCATCAGTCCGCGTGAGTAGAGGTAGCCGCCGGTCTTGTCGACCGCGATCTCCCAGGCCCGCAGGACCTCCGTCTGCTTGGCCGGTGGCAGCACGGAGCACAGAGCGCGGCGCAGCCGGGGCCCGTCGGCCGCGAAGTAGAACGAGAACAGGAAGATCGTCAGCAGCTTGAACAGTCCGCCGAGCACGGTCGCCGAGACGTCCAGCACACCGGTGGCACTGTTCTGTACGTACTTCCTCAGCCAGTCGGAGCGCAGCAGGCTGTCCTGGACCTCGACCCGGGACAGTTCCGTCTGGAAGGTGCTGTTGATCCAGCGGATGACCGAGTCGAGGTACTGCGGGAAGTCCTCGACCATCTCGACGATCTGGCCGGCCAGCATCGAGCCCAGCAGTACGACGAATCCCACCCCCGCGACAAGCACCGCGAAGAAGACCAGGAAGGTGGCGAGGCCCCGGCGCATGCCGCGGGCCGCCATCCGCCCGACCGCGGGTTCGATCGCGAGGGCAAGGAAGAAGGCGATCAGAACGTTGATCAAGAGGCCGATGAGCTGGTGGAAGGCCCAGCTGCCGAGCTGGAAGCAGGCGTAGAGCGCCAGCGCGAGGATCAGCGCGCGCGGCAGCCAGCGAGGCATTCGGCCCGGACCGCCGCTGCCGGCATCGGCCCCGGGAGGCGGAGACGCCGGCGGGGCCGTGGGCGCCGTGGTGCCCTGTGCGGGGATCCCCGCCACGGCCTCGTCCGACGCGACCGCGTCCGGCGCGGTCCTCTCGTCAGCGGTCATGTCGTCAGCGGTCCGTCCTGTGCGGTGGCGTGTGCGGTCCGGCCGGTGCGGCCTCGTCCTGTACAGGCTCGTTTCCGTACGGGCTCGCCTCTGCGGCCCTGCCTCGTGCCGTCGTGTGCGTGCTGTCGGTACTGGCCATCGGCTCAGTGTGGCTCACCGGCGCGACCGCGAACCGCCGGCCCGGAGTCTCACCGCTTGTCCGCGGGAATGTCCATCGCGGCGCAGACGGCGCGCCACACGTCCTTCGCCTCCCAGCCGGCTGCCAGGGCCTCATGGATCGTGCGGCCGCCCAGCTCGGCCATCACATGGTCCCGTGCGAAGGAGTCCGCGTACGCCGCTCCGAAGTGGTCGGCCATGCGTTCCCAGAAAATCGTCAACCGCATGACCTCAGTATCCCGCTCCTGAGAGTGCAGCCCTGTCCGTCCGCCTTGCTGAAAGCCCTTTCCGCCCTACCGTCGGAACATGGCTGGAAACGGAGCAACCACCGACCCCTCCCCCGCGTCCGCACTGGCACGCGCCGAGCGCTTCATCTGGCTGACGGCCCGAGTGCTCGAGCAGCGGCGGTTCGCCTACCACTTCCTCGCGGGCCCCTCCGACCCGGTGGAGACGGCGCTGGCCGCCTACCTCAATGAGGACGGCGGCTACGGCCACGCCCTCGAGCCCGACCTGCGGGGCCCGATCAGCCAGCCCCTGCACACGGCGCACGCCCTGCGGGTGCTGGACTCCATCGGCCGCTGCGGTGGGCTCCGGGTGGAGCGGATGTGCCGCTATTTCACCGAGGTGTCCACACGGGACGGGGCACTGCCGGCCGTCCACCCGTCCCAGCGCGCCTATCCGGCCGCCCCGTTCCTCCCGATCGTCGACAACCCTCCGAGCGACCTGCTCGCGACAGGGCCGGTGGTCGGCCTGCTGCACCGCAATCAGGTGTGGCACGCATGGCTGTTCCGGGCCACGGACTTCTGCTGGTCGGCGGTCGACGCGATCGAGAAGTCGCATCCTTACGAGATCCAGGCTGCGATCGCCTTCCTGGACGGCGTACCGGACAGCACCCGTGCACAGGCCGCGGCGGACCGGCTGGGCGCGCTCGTGCGCGAGCAGCGGCTCGTCGCGCTCGACCCGGACCGGCTCGACGAGCAGCCGGTCGCCCCTGGCTACGCCCCCGGCGAGCACCATTTCGCCTACGACTACGCCCGCAGACCCGACTCCCTCGCCCGCCGCTGGTTCACGGACGAGGAGATGGACCGGGCCCTGGAGCACCTCTCGGCGGAACAGCAGCAGGACGGCGGGTGGCCCATCATCTGGCAGGAGTGGGCCCCCGGTACCGCTCTGGAGTCGCGGCCGTTCGTGACGATCGAGGCGCTGCGGACCCTGCGGGCGCACGGCCACCCCATCGAGTGAAGCGGATGCCGGTACGCGGACCGAGCCGGCCGCACAGGACGTCTGTCCGGCGCTCCGGCCGGGCAGGAACGACCGGCGTCCTGCCGCACAGGACCTTTCACCGGCGCGTCCCAGCCGCCGCGCCGGCCTCAGCCTCCCAGCGCCCGCACACCCGCCGTGACGGCCACCGCGACCCCGACCACCACCAGGAACGGGGCGCGCAGCAGCAGCGCCAGCGCCGCCGCACCGACTCCTGCGGCCCGTGCGTCGAGGACCAGCGACTGCCCCGTGCTGAACGTCTGCTGCGCCGTCAGTGCGGCCAGCAAAGCGACGGGCAGCAGGGCCGCCAGGCGCTGCACGAGCGGCCGTTCCAGGGTGTCGGCCGGCACCAGCAGGCCGACGAGTTTCACGAGATAGCAGCCGACCGCCGTCGCACCGATCGCGATCCAGATGCTCATCGTTCCCGCTCCTTCCGCCGTGCCTTCTTCGTCCGGCCCGAGCCGTCACGGGCCGGGCCGTCACCGCTCACGCCGTCGCCCATCGCGCGCCCCTTGAGCCACAGCACCGCGGGAGCGGCCACTGCCGCCACGAGCACCGGCACCCCGGCGGGCAGCACCGGCAGGAAGCCGAGGCCGAGGAGGACCGCGAGCCCGGCCACCGCGCGTTCGGTGGCGGTCCGCAGCATCGGGGCGAGCAGCGCGAGGAAGACGGCCGGGCCCGCCGCGTCGATCCCCCACGCGTCGGTGTCGCCGATGGCTTCCGCCCCGAGCGCCCCGAGGAGCGTGGTCAGGTTCCACAGCACGTAGAGCGTCAGACCGGTGACGGTGAAGCCGAGCCGCGCACTGCGCCGCGTCGGCTGGGCGAGCGCTACGGCGGTGGTCTCGTCGATGACCCAGTGCGCGGCGAGAGGCCGTACGAAGCGGGGCAGCGCGAGCAGTTGTGACAGCCGCAGCCCGTAGAAGGCGTTGCGTACGCCGAGGAAGAAGGCCCCTGCCGCGGCGGCGAGGGGATTGCCGCCGGCCGCGATCGCGCCCACGAGCGCGAACTGCGACGCCCCGGTGAACACGAGCAGGCTGAGCGCGCAGGTCTGCAGAAGGGTCAGGCCGGAGCCTGCCGAGGTCACACCGAAGGCGAAGCCGGAGAGACCGACGGCTATCCCGACACCGAGAGCGTCTCTGACGACGGCCGCGTCGGGCTTCGGTTCCCCGGGCGCGGAGGGTGCGTCCCCAGGGGCGGAAGACGAGCCTCCGGGCGCGGATCCGGAGCGCGGCCCGGCCGCGTCCCCGGATCCGGGCGTGGGTCCCTCGGTGCGCGCCGCGAGCGCCGTGGACGGCGCGGCGGTCGCGTAGGCCTCCCCGGCCGGTATATCTGGTCGAGCTGTCTGTTCTGCCACGTCAGGGACGTTACGCAGGGCTCCCGCCTGCGGTCTTGTACGTTCTTGCGCGCTCCCGGCGGTAGGCGCCCGGGGGAACGCCGACGATCCGGGTGAAGTGGCGGTTCAGGTGCGGCTGGTCGGTGAAACCGACCGCGACGGCCGCCTCCGACGGGGTCGTGCCGGCGTCCAGGAGGAGACGGGCACGCCGGACGCGCGCGTCCGTGAGCCAGGTGTGCGGCGGCAGCCCGTAGGCGGCCTTGAAGGCTCGGAGCAGTGCGAAGGGCCCGACCCCGACCTCCTGCGCCAGTTCCTCGAGGGACGGCGGATCGGCCATCCGCTCCTCGAGGAGCTGCTTCGCGGCAGCGGCTGTCCGCGCGCCCGCCGCCAAGGGCTTGCGCGCGGGGAGCGAGCGCCCGTGACGGCGCAGCAGTGTGGCGACGGTGACGCGCAGGACGCTGTCGGCGGCGAGGGCGTTGCCCGCCTCGGCCGCCCGGTGCACTTCGTGCACCAGCCGGGCGGTGTTCGGGTCCTCGACGATCGTCTCCGCGAAACCGGCCGTTCCGCGCAGCGTCGTCGTCTCCTCGGCGATCGTGGCGACGAGCTGCGAGGACGGGTAGAGCGTGGAGTACACCCAGCCTTCCGGCACACCGGCCTTCGCCGAGTGCGGCACCTCTGGGTTGATCATGACGACGGTGCCGGGCCGCGCCCGCACCGTGCCCTCCGGCAGGAAAACGTCCTCGATGCCGCGGCGGACGGCGCCGACGACGAATCCCTCATGACTGTGCCGGGAGAAGGAATGGCGCACGTAGCGGGCCCGCAGCAGATCGAGACCGGGCACGCCCGGGTACTGCCAGTGCCGTGCCCACTCGCCCTCCCTCTCCGGCGCGGCTTCCTCATCCATGAAGCCCATTCTGCTCCCGTGACCCGTCCGGCGGCCCGGCCGGTCCATGTCCTGGACAGGCGTTGTCAGTGGTCGGGTGCACGATGGTGGGCATGGCCAGGACTGCGCTCGACTCCTTCTCCCCCGCGACACGAGGCTGGTTCTCGGGGGCGTTCAGCGCGCCCACCGCCGCGCAGGAGGGGGCGTGGAAGGCCATCGGCGAGGGCTCGGACGTGCTGGTCGTGGCGCCCACGGGTTCCGGTAAGACGCTGGCCGCCTTCCTCGCCGCCCTGGACCGGCTCGCGTCCACGCCTCCGCCGGCGGAGGCGAAGAAGCGCTGCCGCGTGCTGTACGTGTCACCGCTGAAGGCTCTGGCGGTCGACGTGGAGCGCAATCTCCGCAGCCCCCTGACCGGGATCAGGCAGGAGTCGGTCCGGCTCGGCCTGCCGGAGCCGGAGGTGCGGGTGGGGATTCGCTCGGGCGACACGCCCCCCGCGGAGCGCAGGTCGCTTGTGACCCGGCCGCCGGACATCCTGATCACCACGCCCGAGTCGCTCTTCCTGATGCTCACCTCGTCCGCCCGGGAGGCGCTGGCCGGCGTGGAGACGGTGATCCTCGACGAGGTCCACGCCGTCGCGGGCACCAAGAGGGGCGCCCATCTCGCCGTGTCCCTGGAGCGTCTCGACGAGCTGCTGCCCCGCCCGGCCCGCCGGATCGGCCTGTCGGCCACGGTGCGGCCGGTGGACGAGGTGGCCCGCTATCTGTCGCCGCAGCGCCGGGTGGAGATCGTCCAGCCGGTGTCCGGCAAGGAGTTCGACCTCTCCGTGGTCGTCCCGGTGGAGGACCTGGGAGAGCTCGGAGGCTCGCCCGCCTCCGAAACCGGCGACGGGGTCGCCGAGAAGCCGTCGATCTGGCCGCATGTCGAGGAGCGCATCGCCGATCTCGTCCAGGCCCACCGTTCCACGATCGTCTTCGCGAACTCCCGCCGTCTGGCCGAGCGTCTGTGCAACCGTCTCAACGAGATCGCGTACGAACGGGCCACGGGCGCACCCATGCCCGAGGACGGACCGCCGGCGGAGATCATGGCGCAGTCCGGGGCCGCCCGGGGCGCACCGCCGCTGCTCGCCCGCGCTCACCACGGCTCGGTGTCCAAGGAGCAGCGGGCCCTTGTCGAGGAGGACCTGAAGGCGGGCCGGCTGCCCGCGGTCGTCGCCACGTCGAGCCTGGAGCTGGGCATCGACATGGGCGCGGTGGACCTGGTCGTCCAGGTCGAGTCCCCGCCGTCCGTGGCCTCCGGTCTCCAGCGGGTCGGCCGGGCGGGACACCAGGTGGGCGCGATCTCCACCGGTGTGGTCTTCCCGAAGTACCGGGGCGATCTGGTGCAGGCGGCAGTGGTCACCGAGCGCATGCGCAGCGGCTCCATCGAGTCGCTGCGCGTCCCGTCGAACCCTCTGGACGTGCTGGCCCAGCAACTGGTCGCGATGGTCGCCCTGGACAGCTGGCAGGCCGACGACCTGCTGGCGCTGGTCCGTCGTGCCGCGCCGTTCGCCTCACTGCCCGAGTCGGCCTTCACCGCCGTCCTCGACATGCTCGCCGGCCGCTATCCCTCCGACGCGTTCGCCGAGTTGCGCCCCCGCGTGGTCTGGGACCGGGTCGCGGGGACCGTCACGGGCCGTCCCGGGGCGCAGCGCCTCGCCGTCACCTCCGGAGGCACGATCCCGGACCGCGGCCTCTTCGGCGTCTTCCTCGCCGGCGCCGACCCCAAGAGGGGCGGTGGCCGTGTCGGGGAGCTCGACGAGGAGATGGTCTACGAGTCACGGGTCGGCGATGTTTTCACGCTGGGCACCACGTCCTGGCGGATCGAGGACATCACCCGCGACCGGGTGCTGGTCTCCCCCGCTCCGGGGGTGCCCGGGCGGCTCCCGTTCTGGAAGGGCGACCAGCTGGGCCGGCCGCTGGAGCTCGGACGGGCCGTCGGGGCCTTCCTGCGTGAGGTCGGCGGGCTCACCCCCGAGGACGGCCGGCTGCGCCTGCTGGCCGCCGGTCTGGACGCCTGGGCCGCGGACAACGTGCTGGCCTACCTCGACGAGCAGCGCCGGGCCTGCGGCCATGTCCCCGACGACCGGACGATCCTGGTGGAGCGGTTCCGGGACGAGCTGGGCGACTGGCGGGTCGTGATCCATTCTCCGTTCGGCGCCCAGGTCCACGCGCCGTGGGCGCTCGCACTGGGCGCCCGTCTCGCCGAGCGCTACGGCATGGACGCACAGGTGATGCACGCCGACGACGGCATCGTGCTGCGTCTTCCTGACGCCGACCTGATGGGGCTCGACCTGCTCGACCAGGACCCTGTGCACCTGGACGCCTCACCGGACGGGGCGTACGACAGCGAGCAGGCGCCCGTCGGTGCCGCCGACGCCGTCTTCGACAAGGGCGAGATCAGTCAGATGGTGACGGACCAGGTCGGCGGATCCGCCCTGTTCGCCTCCCGGTTCCGCGAGTGCGCCGCCCGCGCGCTGCTGCTGCCGCGCCGCAGTCCCGGCAAGCGCACCCCGCTGTGGCAGCAGCGGCAGCGCGCCGCCCAGTTGTTGCAGGTGGCCAGTGAGTTCGGTTCGTTCCCGATCGTCCTGGAAGCGGTCCGCGAGTGCCTGCAGGACGTCTTCGACGTCCCCGGGCTCACCGAACTGATGGGTGACATCGAGTCCCGCCGCGTCCGTCTGGTCGAGGTCACCACCCCCGAGCCCTCCCCCTTCGCCCGCTCCCTGCTGTTCGGCTACGTCGCCCAGTTCCTGTACGAGGGGGACTCGCCGCTCGCCGAGCGCCGGGCCGCCGCCCTGTCCCTGGACTCCCGGCTGCTGTCCGAGCTGCTCGGCCAGGCGGAGCTGAGGGAACTGCTGGACGCCGATGTGCTCACCGAGCTGGAGCGGGAGCTGCAGTGGCTGACCGAGGAGCGGCGGATCAAGGACGTGGAGGGTGTGGCCGACCTGCTGCGCGTGCTGGGTCCGCTGACCGAGGCGGAGCTCGTGGAGCGCGGGAGTGACCCCGCCTGGCCGCAGGAGCTCGCCGCGTCCCGTCGCGCGATCCGTGTCCGCATCGCCGGCGCGGACCACTGGGCGGCGGTGGAGGACGCGGGACGGCTGCGCGACGCGCTGGGCACGGCGCTGCCCGTGGGCGTCCCGGAGGCATTCACCGAGCCGGTGAAGGACCCGTTCGGTGACCTCCTCGCCCGGTTCGCCCGCACCCACGGCCCCTTCACCTCCGCCCAGGCCGCCGCCCGCTTCGGCCTCGGCGCGGCGGTTACCGACGGCGGACTCCAGCGGCTCGCCGCGAGCGGCAGGGTCGTACAGGGCGAGTTCCATCCCGCCGGCATCGGCCAGGAATGGTGCGACGCGGGCGTGCTGCGCCGGCTGCGCAGGCGTTCCCTGGCCGCGCTCCGGCACGAGCTGGAGCCGGTGCCGCCCGCCGCGCTGGCCTCCTTCCTGCCCCAGTGGCAGCACCTGGGGAGCAGCAGCCTGCGCGGCATCGACGGCCTCGCCCGTGCCATCGAGCAACTGCAGGGCGCCTCCGTGCCGGCTTCCGCCCTGGAGAAGCTGGTCCTTCCGTCCCGCGTCTCCCACTACAGCAGCACACTCCTGGACGAACTGACCACGAGTGGCGAGGTGTTGTGGGCGGGTGCCGGTGCCCTGCCCGGCAAGGACGGCTGGGTCTCGCTCTATCTGGCCGACGCCGCCCCTCTGCTGCTGCCTCCACCGCACCCGCTGGAGCTGACGGCGCTGCACGAATCGGTACTGACCGCCCTCTCCGGTGGATACGGCCTGTTCTTCCGCCAGATCGCCGACCAGGTGCGCGCCACCACGCATCCCGACGCCACCGACCCGCAACTGGCCGACGCCGTCTGGGATCTGGCCTGGTCCGGCCGGCTCACCAATGACACGCTCGCACCGCTGCGGGCCATGCTCGGCTCGGGCCGCACGGCGGGCTCCACCGCCCACCGCGCCAGGCGCACCGTCCCCCGCGGCCGCTACGGAAGCCTGACGGCGGCGGCCCGTCCCGCCTCCCGCACCGGTCCTCCCACGGTGAGCGGCCGCTGGTCGCTGCTGCCGTCCCTCGAGCAGGATCCGACCCACCGGGCGCACGCCCTGGCCCGGACCCTGCTGGACCGCCACGGTGTGGTGACGCGGGGCGCGGTCGCGGCGGAGGGCGTGGAGGGCGGCTTCTCCGCCGTGTACCGCGTCCTGTCGGCCTTCGAAGACAGCGGACAGGCGCGCCGTGGATACGTCGTCGAAGGGCTGGGCGCAGCACAGTTCGCGATGGACGGCGCGGTCGACCGTCTGCGAGCGGCGTCCTCCGCGCGGGACCGTGCCGAGGGACAGGCCGCGCCCCGCGCGGTGGTGCTGGCCGCTGCCGACCCCGCGAACGCCTACGGGGCGGCGCTGCCCTGGCCGGAGCCGCCGGAGGGCGCCGGGCACAAGCCGGGCAGGAAAGCGGGTTCCCTGGTGGTCCTGGTCGACGGGGAGCTGACGCTGTACATGGAGCGCGGCGGCAAGACGCTGCTCGCCTGGGCCACCGACCCGGATGCGCCGGCGCTGCACGCGGCGGCCGGCGCGCTCGCCGCCGCGGCCCGCGAGGGCGCCCTCGGCACGGTCACGGTGGAGCGCGCCAACGGGGCCCCGGCCCTGACCGCGCCGCTGGCCCGCGCCCTGGAGAGCGCCGGGTTCCATGCCACACCGCGGGGGCTGCGTCTGCGCCCGTGACCGGCACACCCCCGCCCGGCCCGCCCGTCGCGCATCATGGGTGCCATGCCCGAAGGAGACACCGTCTGGCTGACCGCCCACCATCTGCACGAGGCGCTGGCCGGCCAGGTCCTGACCCGCTCCGACCTCCGTGTTCCGCGCTTCGCCACGGCGGACCTGACCGGCCGGACCGTCCTGGACGTGACCCCGCGCGGCAAGCATCTCCTCACCCGGTTCGAGGGCGGGCTGACCCTGCACTCGCATCTCGGCATGGACGGCTCGTGGCGCGTCTATGACGTGAGTGCGCGTTGGAGCGGCGGCCCGTCGCACCAGATCCGCGCGATCCTTGGCAACGCGGCCCGCACGGCCGTCGGATACCGCCTGCCCGTCGTCGAGCTGCTCCGTACCACGGAAGAGGAGGAGGCCGTCGGCCACCTCGGGCCCGACCTCCTCGGCCCGGACTGGGATGCCGAGCGGGCGGTGGTGAACCTGCTCGCCGACCCCCTCCGGCCGCTCGGGGAGGCCCTCCTCGACCAGCGGAACCTCGCCGGGATCGGCAATGTCTACAAGTCGGAGCTGGCCTTCCTGGCCCGCGTCACACCATGGCTGCCGGTCGGCGAACTGCCGACCGGCATTCCCGAGCGGCTGGTGGCCACCGCTCAGCGGCTCCTCGAGGCCAACAAGCAGCGCTTCGACCGGCGCACCATGACCAGCGGCCGCAATCCCTCCCAGAAGCTGTACGTGTACGGACGCGAGGGCCGCCCGTGTCCGCGCTGCGGTGCGCCCGTGCACAAGGCCGACCAGGGGGAGGTGGGCCGTGAGCGTCCGACCTACTGGTGCCCGCGCTGTCAGACCGGCCCCACGCCCTGACGAAACGGCCCCTGACTAGGCCCATGTAGTTGACGACCCGTCAGATATGGTCGTACGTTCCCCGTATGACCCTCGCGGCGTACGACCTCACCGGCCGCACCGCTTTCGTCACCGGAGCGGCAGGCGGGATCGGTCGCGCCTGTGCCGTGCTGCTCGCCGAGGCCGGGGCGGTGGTCCACTGCGCCGACCTCGACAAGCAGGGTCTCGCCGGGACCCGCTCCCTGATCGAGTCCACCGGGGGCAAGGCCCTTACCCACACCGTCGACGTCACCGACCGCACAGCCCTGGACGCGGCCGTCGCGAGCGCGGACCGCCTCGACGTCATGGCCGCCGTCGCCGGGATCATGCACACGAGCCAGGTCCTCGAGACCCGGGACGAGGACCTGGACCGCGTCATGGCCGTCAATTTCAAGGGTGTGCTGCACGCGTGCCGGGCGGCGGCCCGCGCCATGATCCCGGCGGGCGGCGGCTCCATCGTCACGATGGCCTCCGGCGCGGTGGACGCGGCCAACGCCGGCCTGCTCTGCTACAGCGCGTCCAAGGCCGCTGTCGTCCAGCTCACCAGGACGCTCGCGACCGAACTGGGCCCGCACGGGATCCGCGTGAACGCGGTCGCGCCGGGCTGGGTGCGGACACCGATGACCGACCGTCATGAGAACGGTCTCCAGCACAGAACGGAGACCGCGATGGCGCGACTGTCACCCCTCGGCCGCGTGGGCGAACCGGCGGACGTGGCCCACACGGTGCTTCATCTGGCTTGCGACGCCTCGTCGTTCACTACGGGTCAGATATGCCGTCCGAACGGTGGCGTCGTGATGCCCTGGTAGCCCGGCGGGCCGCCGTCGCATGGACCGGGAGCAGGCTGAGTCCCCAACCACTCGCGGCCACCGCCCCTTCGACGACGCCGGAGTGCTCCGGGACCAGGGCGAGCCGAAACACGGCCCACCACCACAAGCCGCCCACCACGAGTCCGAGCGCGACAACGGGCACGAGGACCGCCCCGCGTACTGCCATGGCTGCCTCCTCCGGCCCACGCTAATGCGCCGCAGCGGGCCGCGGGGAGGGCGCACGGTTGGACGACCCGGCGCGCGCGGACAGCGATCCCGCGCTCGGCGTCACGCGTTCTCCGCTTGGAACATCCAGGCGTGCTTCTCGAGGTCCGCGGTGAGCTGGATCAGGATGTCCTGGCTCACCGGGTCCGGTTCGGCGGTCGCCTCGATGCGCTCACGCATGTGCCCGATGACGGACCCCAGGGAGTCGATCATGGTCCGCACGACATCGACGTCCTTGATCCAGCCTTCCGGAACGGAGCCGATCGCGCTCCGGGCGGCCACGGTCGCCGCCCGCCCGTCAGGTGCCACGCCGATCGCCGACGCCCGCTCCGCGACCATGTCGGAGTGCTGCCGTGCGGTGTCGACGACCTCGTCGAGCTGCAGGTGCACGGACCTGAAGCGGGGGCCGACCACGTTCCAGTGCACCTGCTTGGCCACCAGGCCGAGGTCCACCAGATCCACCAGCGCACCCTTCAGCGCATCGCCGACCGTCTTGAGGTCCGCATCGGACAGAGTGCTCTTCACGACAGACATCCACGTCCTCCACTCGGTTCGCCGACTACCGTCCACGATTACATAACTACCGAAAAGAGCCATTCGGGACAGGTGGTCAAGCACTGCGCCTGACCAAGCGAAAGGCCCTGACCGGTAACGGGTACCGGTCAGGGCCCAGCTCAAACAGAAATGCCGTGCGGGATGGTGCAGGACCCGCGATCAGGCGGCGACGACGTCGACCGCTTCCGCGGGTGCCTTGATCGTCACACGCTCGGTCGGCACACCTGCCACCGACGTCACGGAGACGGAACCCAGCATGGGACGTACCGGTGCGGGCACCTCGCCGGCGGCTGCCGACTCGGCCAGTTCGGCCAGCGACAGTTCGTCGCTCACTTCACGCATGAGCTCGGACATCCGTACGTCAAGCGCGTCGCAGATCGCGGAGAGCAGCTCGGAGGATGCCTCCTTCTGCCCCCGCTCCACCTCGGAGAGATAGCCGAGCGAGACTCGGGCGGACGAGGAGACTTCGCGCAGAGTACGGCCCTGGCGCTGGCGCTGCCGACGCAGCACGTCACCAAGCAGGCGACGGAGCAGAATCATCGGTGGCTCCCTCCTCGGACCGCGTAGCCGCATCCTTCACGCCCCACCGTACCGCCTTGCGCGGCGGCCGTGCGGGGAGCGATGTCGTGTTCACTCAGGGCTGCAAACATCAATTCCCCCCGTTCTGTTCCGTATCCTGTGCCCGCGCGTTCTCGCGCAGTTCCTCGAGGAGCAGCTCCAGCACGCTCCGTACACTCTCTCTACGGATTTCCCCGCGGTCGCCGTTCAACCTCAATGCGGCCACTTTCCCGGCTCCCGCCGGTCCCGCGACAGCCACATATACCGTCCCGACGGGCTGCCCGTCCTGCGGATCGGGGCCCGCCACTCCGGTGGTCGCCAGCGCCCAATCGGCTCCCATGACGTCCCGGACACCGGCCGCCATCTGCGACGCGACCTGCGGATCGACCGCTCCGCGCTCCGCCAGAAGGACACCGTCGACGCCGAGAACATCCCTCTTGAGGGTGGTGGCGTACGCCGTGACGGAACCGCGGAAGACTTTCGAGGCTCCGGGCACCGAAGTGATCTCCGCGGCCACGAGACCGCCCGTGAGGGACTCCGCGGCGGCCAGGCTCTGACCACGCTCCGCAAGCAGTGCCAGGACTGCGGCGGCCCCGCTCACTTCGAGGAGCCCGCCCCGGCCCGCTCGGCGGCGAGCCCCTTGCGCCTCAGCACGATCGCCTGCCGCACGTAGTCGAGGCCGGTGACGACCGTCAGCACCACGGCGAGAGCCATCACCCAGAACCGCAGCGTCGCCAGCGGTCCGGTGAGCGCCAGCACGTACATGCCCACGGCGGTGCCCTGCGCGAGCGTCTTCATCTTGCCGCCGCGGCTGGCCGGGATCACCGCGTGCCGGATCACCCAGAACCGCATCAGCGTGATCCCGAGCTCACGGAAGAGGATGACTCCGGTCACCCACCACGGAAGGTCGCCGAGCGCGGAGAGGCTGATCAGCCCCGCGGCCATGATCGCCTTGTCGGCGATCGGGTCCGCGATCTTCCCGAAGTCGGTGACCAGGTTGTACGTGCGGGCGAGGTGCCCGTCGAAGATGTCGGTGATCATGGCGACGGCGAACGCCGCCCATGCCCACGCCCGCCAGGCGGGGTCGTAGCCGCCGTCCTGCAGCAGCAGCACGACGAAGGCCGGCACGAGGACGAGCCGCACCATGGTCAGGATGTTGGCGATGTTCCACAGGCTGGCCTGATTGACGGCCGCAGCGCCCAGCTTGCCGCCGGGCGCCGGCCTTCCGGTCCCGCCCGCCGCGGATGCCGGCACTCCGGTCATCTGCCCGCCTCCTCGTCAGGGGTCCGGGAGCCGACCCCCAGGACCTCGCAGTACTCGGCCACCAGGTCGACGCCCTCGGTGCCCACGACCTTCGCCACGACCATACGACCGGGCTCGAGGCCCTCGCTCGACGTGAAAACGACCTGGCCGTCGGTCTCCGGCGCCTGATGAGCGGCACGTCCCACCGCGCCGTCCTCTTCGTCGACGGACTCCACCAGTACCTCGAGGGTCTCACCCAGGCGCTCCTCCGCCCGCTGCGCGGTGAGCTCGTCGGCGATGCGCGACATGTGCTCGAGCCGCTCCGCGATGACGTCGGCGTCCAGCTTCCCGTCGTAGGTGACGGCCTCTGTGCCCTCTTCGTCGCTGTATCCGAAGACCCCGATGGCATCCAGGCGCGCGGCCGAGATGAAGCGTTCCAGCTCCGCGAAGTCCGCCTCGGTCTCGCCCGGGAACCCGACGATGAAGTTCGAGCGCACACCGGCCTGCGGAGCCTTGCCTCGGATGGTCTCCAGCAGCTCCAGGAATCGCTCCGTGTCGCCGAAGCGGCGCATCGCGCGCAGCACCCCGGGCGCGGAGTGCTGGAAGGACAGGTCGAAGTAGGGAGCGACCTTCGGGGTCGAGGTGAGGACGTCGATCAGCCCGGGGCGCATCTCGGCCGGCTGCAGATAGCTGACGCGGACCCGCTCGATGCCGTCGACGTCCGCCAGCTCGGGCAGCAGCGTCTCGAGCAGACGGATGTCGCCGAGGTCCTTGCCGTACGAGGTGTTGTTCTCGGAGACCAGCATGATCTCCTTGACGCCCTGCTCCGCCAGCCAGCGCGTCTCGCCGAGGACATCGCTCGGGCGTCGCGAGATGAAGGAGCCGCGGAAGGACGGGATGGCACAGAAGGAGCAGCGCCGGTCGCAGCCGGAGGCCAGCTTCACCGAGGCGACGGGGCTCGTGCCGAGGCGGCGGCGCAGCGGCGCGCGCGGGCCGGACACGGGGGCGACGCCCTCCGGGAGGTCCTCGGGCGCCGGGGCGGCGTCACCGTGGCCGGGCAGGGCCACGTCGGTCGCCTGCTGCCGCTCGACGGGGCTCAGCGGCAGCAGCTTGCGCCGGTCGCGGGGGGTGTGGGCCTCCACGCTGCCGCCGCTCAGGATCGTCTGGAGGCGGTTGGAGATGTCGGCGTAGTCGTCGAATCCGAGGACGCCGTCGGCCTCCGGGAGGGCCTCCGCGAGATCCTTGCCGTACCGCTCCGCCATGCAGCCGACGGCGACGACGGCCTGGGTTCTGCCGTGATCCTTGAGATCGTTGGCTTCCAGGAGGGCGTCGACGGAGTCCTTCTTGGCGGCTTCGACGAATCCGCAGGTGTTGACGACGGCGACGTCGGCGTCGGAGGCTTCCTCGACGAGCTCCCAGCCGTCCGCTGCCAAGCGGCCTGCAAGCTCCTCCGAGTCCACCTCGTTACGGGCGCATCCGAGAGTGACAAGGGCGACGGTACGGCGTTCGGGCATGAGCTCAAGACTACTTTGTCCCGGCGCGGGCCCCGGCCGCGAGGGTCGGGGGC
>NZ_JBSGZJ010000069.1:0-21765 GCF_053610925.1 Streptomyces sp. NPDC054847
GTGCCCGGGGCCACGGGGGAGCGGCGTGCGGCGGCCCGGCCGTGGTCCGGACGCGCGGCGGGCGGGCGGTTCGCCGTCGCCGCGACCGCCGCCGTCACGCTGGCAGGGATCCTGCCCGCCTCACAGGCCGCCGCCGCGCCGGTGCCCCGGATCGACCTCGTGGTGCTCGTCGTCGACGACGGGAGCGCGGCCGTCGACGCGATCGTCGCCGAACTGGCGGGCACCGGCGTGCCCCACCGGACGCTGGACCTGAACGACCCGGCCCGCCCCCGGGTCGACGCCTCCTTCCTCAGCGACACCGTGGACGGCCGCCCGCGCGCCAGGTTCCAGGGCGTCGTCGTGCCCGACGAGGACCCGTTCGGCGCGGACACCGCCGCCGGGGCCGCGGAGAACGCCGCCCTCTTCGCGTACGAGCGGACCTTCGGCATCCGGCAGGTCGACGCCTACACGTGGTCGCACCCGGGCGTGGGGCTGGAGTACGTCGACAACGGCGGTTACGCCGGCGTGCTGGACGGCGCGCGCAGCGCGGTGACCGCCGCCGGGCGTTCCGGAGTGTTCGGATACCTCGACGGGCCCGTCACCTTCGAGGACAACTCGCCGCTCGTCGCCGAGAGCTACGGCTACGCGGGCCGCCCCCGCGAAGGATTCACCAGCCTCCTCGACACGCCCGTCGGCGACGGCTCCTCACGCGCGAGCCTGATCGGCGAGTACACGCACGACGGCCGCAGCGAGCTGGTGGTCACCTTCGCGTACAACCGGCACCAGCGGCAGTTCCGGGTCCTCGCGCGCGGCATCGTCGAATGGCTCACCCAGGGCGTCCACCTCGGGCAGAGCCGCAACTACTTCTCCGTCCACATCGACGACGTCTTCGCGCCCGACGCCCGCTGGGACACCGCCCGCGACTGCACCCCCGGCGACATCGACTGCCCGGGCGGCGGCGACGGGGCCGGCGTGCCGATCCGGATGACCGCGGCCGACGCCGCGCACGCGGCCGCCTGGCAGCGGAGCGCCGGCTTCACCCTCGACATGGTCCACAACGCGGGCGCCGGCGAGGAGTGGAAGGCGGAGCACGGAGGCAGCGATCCGCTCACCGACCGGCTGCTCGCCGACAGGACGCAGTACCGCTGGATCAACCACACCTACACCCATCCGTTCCTCGGCTGTGTGCAGGACGCGTCCACCGTGCCCTGGAAGTGCGCGACGGACACGGCGGGCAACACCCGCTGGGTGGGCCGCGCCGAGATCTCCGCGCAGATCCGCGACAACCACGACTGGGCCGTGCGCAAGGGCCTCCCCGTCGACCGCACCGAACTCGTCACCGGCGAGCACTCCGGCCTGAAGACCCTGCCGCAGCAGCCGGTGGACAACCCGAACCTCGCCGGCGCCCTCGCCGACAACGGGGTGAAGTGGATCGCGAGCGACAACTCCCGCGAGCCGCGGCAGCGCCCGGTCGGCGCCGCGCAGACGGTGCCACGGCACCCCATGAACGTGTACTACAACGTCGGCACCGCGGCCGAGATGACCGACGAGTACAACTGGATCTACACGGCTGCCGCCGACGGCGGCAGCGGAGTCTGCGAGACCGACGCCGCCTCCACCTGCCTGCCGGAACCGCTCGACACCGCGACCGGCTACGCCTCGTACATCGTCCCGCAGGAGGCCCGCACCGCCCTCGGCCACGTCGTCGCCAACGATCCCCGCCCGCACTACGCGCACCAGTCGAACCTCGCCGAGGAACGCCTCCTGTACCCCGTGCTCGACAAGGTGCTGGCCGACTACCGCGCCCTGTTCGCCGACACGGCCCCGGTCGTCAACCCCGGCCAGCGGGAGGCCGGTACGGAACTCCAGCGGCGCGCCGCGTGGGAGCGGGCGCTCGCGGACGGCAGGGTCACCGCCTACCGCGTCGGCGGCACGGTCACCGTGAAGGCCCCCTCCGGTGTCGCCGCACCCGTCACCGCACCGGAAGGCACCCGCAAGCAACGGCTGCTGACCACCACGGTGTTCGGCTCCGCCTACGCCGGGACGCGCTCCGAGTGGGCCACGCCCGAACTGCTCCAGTCGGCGATCACGCTCAGGCTGCCGTCCTGACCCGACGGCACGAACCGGGCACAGCCGACCACCGTCCTGGGGGGACACCATCCATGCCGAGCTGCGGCCGTCATGTCACCATGCTCACCGAAGGCACCTATCCGCACGCCCACGGCGGCGTCTCAACCTGGTGCGACCAGCTGCTGCGCGGAATGCCGGAGGTCGACTTCCAGGTCGTCTCCCTCACCGGCGGCGGACGCGAACCGGTCACCTGGGAGATGCCGCGGAACGTCTACCGGCACACGGTGTTCCCGCTGTGGGGACCGGAGCCGGCCCGCCGCCGGCTGCCCCGGGGGGAACGCGAGCGCTTCCTCGGCCTCTACGAACACCTCCTGCTGTCGATCCTCGACCCGTCGGCCGGCTGCGACTTCGGCGAGGCGCTGGACGGCCTCGCCGGCTACGCACGTGCCGGGCGGCTGACGACGGCGCTCCGCTCCGAGTCCGCGCTGCGGTCCCTGATGTGGACATGGGCCATGCCGCACCTGGAACTGTCCGCCGCCCGGCCCACCGTGCACGACGCCCTCACCGCCCTCGACCTGCTGGAGCACACCCTCCGGCCGCTCGCCGCCCCGATACCCGACGACTCCATCGCCCACGCCGTCAGCGGCGGCCTCGCCACCCTGCCGGCGCTGGCCGCCCAGCACTTCGACGGTGCGCCGTTCCTGCTCACCGAGCACGGCATCTACCTCCGCGAGCGCTACCTCTGGTACCGCGGCGAGGGACAGCGGGCGCCGGTGAAGGCGCTGATGCTGGGCTTCTACCGCGAGCTCAGCGCGCTCGGCTACCGGCGCGCCGACCTCATCACCCCGTGCAACCAGTACAACCGCCGGTGGGAGAAGCGGGGTGGCGCGCCCGACGACCGCGTCCGCACCGTCTACAACGGGGTCGATCCGCACGCCTTCCCCGACGCCGGCCCGGAACCGGACGTGCCGACCATCGCCTGGGCCGGCCGCATCGACCCCATCAAGGACCTCCGGACACTGATCCGGGCCTACGCGATGGTGCGCGCCGAACTCCCCGACGTACGGCTCCGGCTGTTCGGCGGCGTCCCCGCCGGCGGCGAGGCGTACCGCACCCGGATGGAGAAACTCGCCGCCGAGCTGGGGGTCGTGGACGGGATCAGCTGGGAGGGGCGGGTCGGCGACGTGGCCCGCGCCTACGCGTCGGGGAGCGTGGTGCTGCTCTCCTCGATCAGCGAAGGGTTCCCCTTCTCGCTCATCGAGGCGATGTCGTGCGGCCGTGCCACCGTGTCCACCGATGTCGGCGGTGTCCGGGAGGCGGTCGGCGACACCGGCCTCGTCGTACCGACGCGTGAGCCCGCGCTGATGGCGGAGGCGACGCTCGGCCTGCTGCGGGACGCCGGACGGCGGGCCGAGCTCGGCCGGCTCGCCCGTCAGCGGGTCGTCGACCGGTTCACGCTCCGGCGCTCGGTGGACGCGTTCCGCCGGATCTACCTCGAACTGGCCGGGTTCCCGGAGCCGGTGACACCGCCGGTCGAGGTCGCGGAGGTCGCGGACGTGGCGGGGCTCGCGGAGACCGCGTCGATCGCAGAGGCGGCCCTGCGGTGACCGGAGCGCCCCCCGCGGCCCCGGCCGACCCGCTCGGTGAACTCGCCCACCGCATGGACGGCGTGATCGCCCGTGCCGTCCACCCCGACGAGATCGCCGCCGTCCTCGAATCGGACGGCATGACGGACGACCACATCCGCCGCATCTACGGCCGCGCCGACTCGTTCGCGCTCGCGGAGGCGCTCTACCAGAGGGTCCCGCGGCGCTACCCCGATCCCTCGCCACCCGCCGCCGACCCTTGGTGGACCGGGCTCCTCGGCTGCCTGCTGCGCGGCCTCGTCTTCGCCCTTCCGGGCCTCGCGTACGTGCCGGCCGCCCCGCTGCTCGCGGGCGCGGCCCTCGGCCCGCTGCTGGCCGGCGCGCTCACCGGCTGGGCGTGGAACCAGGCGCTGTCCCACCGGGCCCACTCCTGGCTGGCACTCGGCGACCGGCCCGCCGCCCTTCGCTGCCTGCGCACGGGCACCGCGGCGGGCGCCCTGCTGAGCACAGCGGCGGCCGGCGTGTGCGCCGGGCAGGGCCAGTGGCACGCCGCGGTGTTCGCGTCGGCACAGGCGCTGTACGTGTCGGCGGCGACGGCCCTGCTGGTGCTGGGCCACGAACGCGCGCTGCTGTGCGCGCTCCTGCCGACGGCCGGGGGCACGGCCGTGACCCTGCTCCACGACCTGCCGCCGTGGTCCCGGACGACGCTCCTGCTGGCGTCCCTCGCGGCGGCCACGGTCCTGGCGGTCCGCGTCACGCGCCCCCAGCCGGGCGCGAGCGGCCGTGTCCGTCGACCGGCCCGGCGGGCGCGGGCCCGGACCGGAACTCCGACGGCACGGGCCCGGCTGCCCCACCGGCCACGGGTCCTCGCCTCTCTGCCCTACGGGGTGTTCGGACTCGGTGCCGGAACCCTGGTGCTGTACACCGCTCTCGGGGACGTGCTCGCGGGCCGTACGGGCGCGGCTGTCGCCGCACCGGCCGCCGTGGCGCTGACCTTGAGCATGGGCCCCGCCGAATGGCTGCTCCGCCGCTTCCGCGGCGGGACCGTCGCCGGACTGTACGCGAGCACCACACGCGGCGAGTTCCGCCGGTGCACCGCCGCCGTCCTCGCGGAGTGTCTCTGCGGATATCTCGCGATCCTGTTCGCCGTCGCGGTGGCCGGGACCGTGCTGTGGCCCGGCGCCCCGGCGCTCGACGGGGTGCGGTCGGCCACCCTGCTGCTCGTCGGCGCGGTGCTGTGGACCGGTCTGCTGCTCCAGTCGTCCGGAGCGGCGAGCCAGGCCGCGGCGGTCTGCGCCGGGGCCGCCGCCGTGCAGACCCTCGGGCTGCTCACCGGCACCGGCGGCCCCGCGACGGTGGGGCTGTGCGTGGCCGTCGTGTCGGCCTCCGTGCTCGCCGTGCTCGTCTGTGTTCTGCTGGGCCGTGCCACCGCCCACCGTCTCTGACCCGGGAAGCGCCCGTGAAAAGCCTGTTGGTGCCGTTCTACGAGCACCCCGCCGACCGGCCGGACGCCTGGGACGCCGTCGTCGCGGCCGCGTCCCGCCTCTACGGCGTCGTCCTCAATCCGGCCGACGGGCCCGGTACTTCACCCGACCCCGCCTTCGCCGCGGTCGCCGGCCGACTGCGGCGGGCGGGAGTGCGCGTACTCGGCTACACCGACACGGACTACGGTCGGCGCCCGCACGCCGACGTCGTGCGGGACCTGCTGCGCCACCGGGACTGGTACGGCGCCGACGGCGCGTTCCTCGACCAGGTCTGCTCCGGGGGCGAGACCCTGGCCCACTACCGGCGGCTGGCGACGGAGGCCAGGTCGGCGGGCGCGGCCACCGTGGCGCTCAACCACGGTGTGCACCCCGACCCGGGCTACGCCGAGTTCGCCGATCTGCTGGTGACCTTCGAGGGCCCGTGGGACGCGTACCGGGCCGCCGGCATCCCGTCCTGGACCGCGGCCCACCCGCCGGAACGGTTCTGCCATCTCGTCTACGCGGCCCCGCCCGGCGCCTGCGCCGGCGCCGCGGTCCACTGCGTCGTCCCGGGAACCGGCGCCCACCCCTGGGGCACCCTCCCGCACCGTCTGGAGCCCGTCCGGTGAAACGTTCGCCCTTCCTCCTGCCTGTCCTGCTGCTGGTCCTGCTCGCGGGATGTACGAGCGGGCCCGACGACGACGCGGGTGGACCGACGCTCCCTCCCCGGCCGGTGAGGCCCGCCGGGGAGCGGTGGCTGCCCGGTACCGGCCTGGCGTGGCAGTGGCAGCTCAGCGGCGGCCTCGATCCGACCGTCGACGTGCCGGTCTACGACATCGACGGCTTCGACCATCCGGCCTCCGCCGTCGCCGACCTGCACCGCCGCGGCCGCAAGGTCATCTGTTACCTCTCGACCGGCGCCTGGGAGGACTTCCGCCCCGACGCCGACCGTTTCCCGAAGTCGCTGCTCGGCCGCGGCAACGGGTGGGAGGGCGAGCGCTGGCTCGACATCCGCCGCACCGACCTCCTCGAACCGCTGATGGCCGAACGCCTGGACATGTGCAGGGACAAGGGCTTCGACGCGGTGGAGCCCGACAACATGGACGGCTACGCCAACCGCACCGGCTTCCCCCTCACGGCCGGCGACCAGCTTCGCTACAACCGCCTGATCGCCCGCCTCGCCCACGAACGCGGCCTGTCCGTCGGCCTCAAGAACGACCTCGACCAGATCCCCGAACTGGTCGGCGACTTCGACTTCGCGGTCAACGAACAGTGCGCCGAGCACGACGAGTGCGCGGCGCTCAGCCCGTTCGTCCGCGCGGGCAAGGCGGTCTTCCACGTCGAGTACGAGCTGCCGACACGGGAGTTCTGCCCCACGACGCGGGCGCTCGGCCTCAGTTCGATGCTGAAGAAGTACGACCTGGGGGTGTGGCGCGAGCCCTGCCCGTGACCGGGCGCGTCAGCGGGAGAGCACGTAGCAGCTGGCCACCGGGACGCCGCCCTCGCCCCAGCCGTCCTCGCCGGGCCAGGTGAACCAGTATTGGTCCTTCTTGACGGACTCCCGGGTCCAGACGTCGGGCGCCGCCCCGAACGCCTGCCCGCACTTCTCGCTCGCGTGCCGCTTCGCCTCCTCGGCGCCGGGGTGGTCGAGGGAGAATGCGGAGTGGCCGAACACGCGGGCGTCGTGGGGCTGTTCGCACGGGATCGCGACGACCATGTCGAGTACCCGCGTCCCGGTGTTGAGATCGGCGCATGCGCCGGGCTTCAGTTCGCTGATGGGCCTGACGGTTTCCTTGGCGGGCAGGTTCCGCTCGGACGCCGGCGGCATGGCCGGCGGCGAGGCCCCGAGGCCGCTCACCACCAGGGTGGCGTGCAGGCCGGTGATCGAGCCGAGGGCGCTGTCCTTCCTGTCGAGCAGGGCGGACAGGTCCGCCTCCGCCCGGGTGATCCGCCCCTGCGCGTCCACTGCCAGGGTGAGCGAGACCGGCGCGTCGGTGACGTCCGGGATCGACCTGACCAGTTCCTTCCGAAGGTCCGGGGAGAACATGCCGAGGGCGTTGAACGCCGTCAGTTTCGCCCGGTACAGGCGGCCTCCGCCGTCGCCCGCCGACTGCTTCACGTCCTGGGCGCCCGACACGATCTCCAGCATCGTGCCGCCGAAGGCCGCTTCCGCGCCGCGCAGCGCGTCGATCGTGCCACCGCTGCCGAAGGGGTCCGACTCGTCGTAGCGCAGCCAGTAGGCGGCCTCGCCGGAACGGATCCGGATGGTGGCCGGGTCGATCGCGACACGGGACCGCGCGGGCGAGCGGCCTTCACCGAGCCGGGTGCCGAGAAGTGCGTCCTGGGCCTCTGCGGGCAGGCCCTCTGCGACCTTCCAGGCCAGGGAGCCCGCCGCGCGGCCGCCGGGGAAGTCCAGCCGTCCCTCGGACGTCTGCGTGGTGTCACCGTGCTCCGACGTGAACGTCAGCGTCTGCGTGAAGCTCGCTGTGGCCGCCGCCTGCGTGGCGAGCAGCGCCTGGCGCGGTTGCTGTTTCAGGGCCGCGTCGAAGACCGGGTGCGCGGGGGCCTGCTCCTTCGCGGAGCAGGCGGTCAGAAGCACGGCGGCCGCGGCGGCCGCGGCGAGTATCGGAAGACGAGGACGTGTGATCACGTCGTTTGGACCGCCCGCTTTCCGGTGGGGTTGTACGCCCCAGGGTCAAGGAACGGGAAAATGTCAGCGCAAAGTCAGTGCCACCAGTGCCACCGTGCCCGCCGTCTCCGCGAGCGCCCCGAACACATCGCCCGTCACTCCGCCGAAGCGCCGCACGCAGTGCCGCAGCAGGAGGTGGGCGGCCAGCAGACCGGCCGCCACCGCGAGGGCATGGTGCAGTGCCCCGTACAGGCCGAAGAGCGCGCCCGCGCCCGCCGCGCAGAGGCCCACGACGGCGCCCACGGCGAGCCCGGCCCGCAGTGGAACAGCCCCCGCGACGGCGGCCCCGAGGCCCTCGGGACGGGCCGGCGGGACACCGGGCCGGCAGGCGAGGGTCAGCGCGAGACGGGCGGTCACGGCAGTCAGCGCCGCGGCCGTCGCGCCCAGCGCCCAGCTCCGCGCGTACAGTTCGGCCAGCGCCGCGACCTGCCCGAGCAGCACGAACAGCAGCGTGATCACGCCGAACGGCCCGATGTCGGACTGCTTCATGATGCGCAGCGCGTCCTTTGCGGGCCTGCCGCTGCCGAGCCCGTCCGCCGTGTCCGCGAGACCGTCGAGATGCAGCCCCCGGGTGAGTACGGCCGGAACCGCCGCCGTGGCCACCGCGGCCAGGAGCGGCCCCGAACCCAGCAGTGCCAGGAGCCCGCCGGCCGCCGCGGCGGACAGCCCGACCACGAGCCCCGCGAGCGGCGCGCACAGCATCCCGGCACGCGCGGCGTCGCGGTCCCAGCGGGTGACGCGGACGGGGAGCACGGTGAGGGTGCCGAAGGCGAAACGTATGCCGTGCGCAGAGGCCGCGGCGGCGGTCCGAGGAGTCATCGCGCGAAGGGTAGCCCGAGCCCCGTGACGGTAAATTGCGCATAACGGGCGAAGCGTCCTGAACGGGAGCGGGTGGCATGGGTCACTGGTTTTACCGCAACATCCTGGAACCCGGGAAGCTGCCGATGCTGCTCGCGCTGGCCTCGTTCGTGGTCACGTTCCTCAGCACCCGGATGGTCACCCGGCTGATCAGGGCGGGCAAGGGGCCGTTCAAGAACGTCACTCCCGGCGGCATGCACATCCACCATGTGGTGCCCGGGGTCCTCCTCACCGTGGTCGGCGGCTTCGGTGCCGTGGGCAGCGGCAGACACGGCGTCGGAGCCGCCGTCTGCGCGGTGATCTTCGGGATGGGAGCCGGGCTGGTCCTCGACGAGTTCGCCCTGATCCTCCATCTGGACGACGTCTACTGGACCGAACAGGGCCGCAAGAGCGTCGAGGTCGTCGTGATGGCCACCGCCCTCGCGCTGCTGGTACTCGGCGGCTCCGTACCGCTCGGCGTCGACGGGCTGACGCCGGACGAACGCCAGAACCGCGCCGCCGTGATCCTCACCGTGGTGGGCAACCTGCTCTTCGCCCTGATCACCCTCCTCAAGGGCAAGGCCAGGATGGGCCTGCTCGGCGTGCTCGTGCCGGTGGTGGCGCTGGTCGGTGCGGTACGGCTCGCCCGCCCCGAGTCGTACTGGGCCCGCAGGTTCTACCGGCGCCGCCCGAAGGCCCGTGCCAGGGCGCGACTGCGTTCGGTCCGCCACGACCGGCGCTGGGCGGGGCCGCGGCGGGCGTTCCAGGACCTGATCGGCGGGGCACCGGACCGGGTGCCGCCCCGCGACCCGTGACCGCGGAGCCTCCGACTCCGGCGCCGCCCGCCGTGATCACCGCCTGCCTTCCAGAGGCCGGCGGTGCATCGACCGTGGCAGGCCGGGGGCTTCCAGGAATCGGCCCCGCCGGCGGCGAGCCCGATCATCAGCGGACCGGGTCCCCGCCCGGCGTCACCGCGCCTCGGGCTCCGCCGCCTCCGGCTCCGCCTCGGACGCCGCCTCCGGCTCCTTTGGACCGGGCCGCTCCGGCAGCTCCGCCGCCAGCGCGGCAGCCGCCTGCACCAACGGGAGCGCGAGCAGCGCGCCCGTCCCCTCGCCCACCGTCACGCCGTGGTCGAGCACCGGATTGAGCGCCATCCGGTCCAACGCCTTCGTCTGCGCCGGCTCGCCGCTCACCTGGCCCGCGATCCACCAGTCCGGCGCACGGAACGCCGCCCGCTGCCCCACCAGCGCGCAGGCCGCCGACACCACACCGTCCAGGATCACCGGCATCCGGCGCACCGCGCTCTGCAACAGGAACCCGGTCGTCGCCGCCAGGTCCGCGCCGCCCACCGCCGCCAGCAGCTCCAGCTGATCGCCCAGCACCGGCCGGGCGCGCCGCAAGGCGTCCCGGATCGCCGCGCACTTGCGCATCCAGGCCAGATCGTCGATGCCCGCCCCGCCGCGGCCCGTCACCACGGACGCGTCCGTGCCGCACAGCGCCGCGATCAGCGTTGCCGCCGGCGTCGTACCGCCCACGCTCAGGTCACCGAGAACCACGAGATCCGTACCCGAGTCGGCCTCCTCGTCGGCGATCGCCATGCCGAGGCGCACCGCCTGCTCCGCCTCCTCGGCAGTGAGCGCGTCCTCGATGTCGATACGGCCGCTGCCGCGCCGCACCCGGTGACGCGACACCTCCTCCGGCAGCAGACCCGGGTCGCAGTCCAGACCCGCGTCGACGATCCGCACCGGCACACCCGCCCGGCGGGCCAGCACGGCCACCGGGCTCGCACCCTCCAGCACGCCCCGCACCAGCCGGTGCGCCGTGCCCGACTCCCGTGCCGACACGCCCAGTTCCGCGACACCGTGGTCGCCGGCGAACAGCACCGCGCGCGGCCGCTCGATCGCCCTCACGGGGACGGACGCCTGCGCGGCGGCGAGCCACTCGCCCAGCTCGTCGAGACGGCCCAGCGCACCGGGCGGCACGACCAGCCGCTCCCGGCGTTCCTCGGCGTCACGCCGCGTACCGCTGTCCGGGCGCTCGATCAGATCGGAGAAGTCGTCGAGATTCAGCCTGCTCATTCGCCGAACAGTACCGGCACCCGCCGACGCGCGGACGGCCAGCCGGGGACCGTGCCGGAACGGCCCGGCCCCGCCTCGAGCGGACCTCAGCCGCGGAGCACCAGCGCCTGGCCCGCGACCACCAGCAGCACCTGCTCGCACTCGTCCGCGAACGCCGCGTTCAGCCGGCCCAGCTCGTCGCGGAAACGCCGCCCGGACGCCGTGGCCGGGACCACCCCGGAACCCACCTCGTTCGTCACCGCCACGACCGTACGGGCCGTCGCCCGGACCGCCGCGACCAGCTCGCCGACCCGCTCCCGCAGCGCCCGCTCACCCTCCGCGGCCCACCGCTCGTCGTCCCAGGCGCCGGCTCTGTCCATGGCGTCCGTCAACCACAGCGACAGACAGTCGATCAGCAGCGGCGGCCCCTCCGCCTCCAGCAGCGGCACCAGATCGCACGTCTCCGTCGTACGCCACGAACCAGGACGGCGCTCACGGTGCGCGTGGACCCGTGCCGCCCACTCCGCGTCTCCGTCCCGGGTCCCGCCCGTCGCCACGTACAGCACGTCCGGGAACGCCTCCAGCCGGCGCTCCGCCTCCAGCGACTTCCCCGAACGCGCCCCGCCCGTCACCAGAGTCCGCCGGGGCACGTCCGGCACCGCGTGGTACTCGCCGACGATCAGCGTCGTCCCGTCCGGCACCGCACGGGCCCCCGCGGCCGCCAGACGACGGGTCAGCTCGGGGCCGCCCTGGGCGTCATGGTCCAGATGCACGGCGACCACGTCCGTCGTCGCCCCGACCGCCCCCGACGCCCGCAGCCGGGCGATCGCGTCCGGACGGCCCACGACGTCGGCCACGACCATCTCGTACGCGGCCAGCCCCTCCGCGAGACCCGCAGGGGCTGCGCCCGGCGGCAGATACAGCAGCCGGTCACCGTCCGGGGACGTCACCTCGTAACCCGTGCCCGGGTTGTCCATCGGCAGGGCCCGCACCCGGTGCCCGCTGATCAGCGTCAACTCCCGCCCGTCCGGCACCCTCCCCGCCGTCGGAAGCCCCGCCGGCAGATCCAGGGGCGGACCGTCGTGAGGGTGCGTCAACAGCACCTGCCGTACGCCCACGAGCGAATGCCCCGCACGCGCCGCGGCGAGCGCGGCGCCCGGCGTCAGATCCAGAAGCAGCGCCCCGTCCACGAGCAACGCGGTCGCCGCCCGCGCCTCCGGGCCGCGGGCGGTGGCGCACACGGCGCAGGGGCAGTCGGGTCGGGGGAGGCCGGCGGGAGCGCCGGTGCCGAGCAGAGTCAGTTCCACGCCTCTGATCCTGCCGCCTCGCCCCGAGCGGTGCGCGCCCGGCTACGCTGCGGGCAGCAAACTGATCAGCTTGCCCTAGGGACGTGGGAGGCGCACATGGCGTGGACGTGGCGGTTCGAGAAGTCCGACGGTACGGAGGTCCAGCCGGCGGTGGAGCCGGAGGAGTTCACGACGCAGGGCGACGCGGAATCCTGGATCGGCGAGCACTGGAAGGAACTCCAGGAGGGCGGGGCGGACCAGGTCGTCCTCTCGGAGGACGGCACGAAGATCTACGGCCCGATGAGCCTCCACGAGTCCTGAGCCCGCGCTTGTGCCGGGCCCGGCCGGGGGTGTGACGCCCTCGGGCCGGGCCCGGCGCTCGTTTCGACCCGTCAGGTCTCGCCCAGCGTGACCGTCACCGCCCGCTCCCGCCCCCCTCGTTCCACCGTCACCGAGACCTCCTCGCCCGGTCGTTTCGAAGCCAGCGCCTCCGCGAGGGACGTCATCGTCGCGATCTCCGCGTCGTCCAGCTTCGTGATGATGTCGCCCGCACGGATCCCCGCCTTCGCCGCCGGGCCGTCGGCGGCCACGGAGACCACCGCGACGCCCGAAGGGCGGTAGTCGTCGTCCAGGAGGGTGCGGCCCGTGATGCCGAGGGCGGCCCGGCCGGAGTCCCTGACCTCGCCGTACTTGATGATCTGGTCCGCGACCGTCCGCACCATCGAGACGGGGATCGCGAATCCGATGCCGGGTGCCGTGCTGCCTTCGAGGCCGGGGTCGGACGCCGCCAGCGTCGGGATGCCGACGACCTCGCTGCTCAGATTGACGAGCGCGCCCCCGCTGTTGCCCGGGTTGATCGCCGCCGAGGTCTGCACCATGTTGCCGATGGTCGCCCCGGTCCCGCCGCCCTCTCCGCTCGCGCTGACCGTGCGGCCCACGGCGGAGACGATTCCCTGGGTGACGCTGCTCGACAGTCCGAGCGGCGACCCCATGGCCAGGACGATCTGGCCGACCGCGACCTCGGAGGAGTCACCGAAGCGGGCGGCCCGGAGGCCCGGGGGGACGTCGTCGAGCTTGACGACGGCGAGGTCCTGCTCGGGGAAGGCGGAGACCAGCGTCGCGGTCAGCGGCTGTTCACCGGTGGCGACGGTCACGTTGAAGCGCTCCGTCCGGCCCACGACGTGCGCGTTGGTGACGATGTGGCCCTTGTCGTCGTAGACGATGCCGGAGCCCAGGCTCTCCCCGGCCTCGATCTGGACGACGGAGGGCAGCACGTTCGCGATGACCTCGCGGTAGCCGTCCTCGAGCTCGCTCGTGGTGACCGGGGCGGCGGCGGCACGGGTGGAGGACCGGGGCTCGGGCCCGGAGGCCGGCGAGCAGCCGGCGGCCAGGGCGGCCACACAGAGAACGGCGGTCGCGGTCGCCGGCAGCCGGAGGGCACGACGGGCCGGGCGGGGAGGTGCGTCCATGCCCGGAGTATCCCTACGGCCGCCCGGCCGGTGCCTGCGGTGCGCCGCCGATCAGGGGGCGGCGGCCGGAGTCAGATCCGCCGCACTCCGCACAGGTGCAGCAGTGCCGCCACCCCGCGGTACGGGTCGGTGCGCCCGGCGCGCTCCTCCAGCGTCAGCACCTGGTGCAGCTCGTCCGCGGCGGGGAGTTCGACGTCGTTGCCGATGTTGTCCGTGAAGATCCGCACCCCGTACCAGGCGTGCAGCGGCGCGGCGATGCCGTCCAGCGTCGCCGTGAGCGCCTCGAGCCGGTCGGCGCGCACCTTCAGCCCGAGGCGGTTGGTGTAGGTCTGGGTGTCGAAGGCGTCCAGCGCCGTCTGCCAGTCCCCGGCCGCTCCGGGCCGCATGGCCAGCGCGTCGCCGTTGCGGACGAGCAGGGACAGCAGCCCGCCCGGCGCCAGCATCCTGGCCAGACCGGCGAGCAGCCCGTCCGGCTCCTCCACGTACATCAGCACGCCGTGGCAGAGGACCACGTCGAAGCTGCCCGGCAGGAAGTGCACGCCGGTGTCCCGGCCGTCGCCCTCCACGAGCCGGACCCGCTCGCGGATACCGGCGGGCTCGCCCGCCAGTGCCTCACGGGCGGCCTTCAGCATCACGGCGTCCGACTCCAGGCCGGTGACCGTGTGCCCGGCGCGCGCCAGACGCAGGGCCTGGGTGCCCTGGCCCATGCCGACGTCGAGCACCCGCAGCCGCTGGCCGACGGGATACCGCGACGTGATCTGTTCCTCGAGCTGCCGGGCCACCAGCTCCTGGCGGACGGTGTTGCGCAGACCGCCGGCGCCGGCCAGCCAGTTCGCGGACGCCTCCGGCGTGAAGCCCCCAGGCTGCGACGAATCGGTGCTCAGGGCCGCTCTCCGCGCTTGACCTGCGGCTTGGGCAGGCGCAGCCGACGCATCTGGAGCGTACGCATCAGACCGTAGGCGACGGCTCCGCGCTTCGGCTCGTTCGGGAAGCGCTCACGGAGCTGCTTCTTCAGACGGATCGACAGGCCGATCGAGTCGACGACGATCAGCACGATCACGCCGAGCCAGAGCAGCAGCGCGATGTTCTGCAGCTGGGCGACCCGGACCATGCTCAGCACCAGGATCACCACCGCGAGCGGCAGGAAGAACTCCGCGATGCAGAAGCGGGAGTCGACGAAGTCGCGGACGAAGCGCCGCACCGGGCCCTTGTCGCGGGCCGGCAGGTAACGCTCGTCGCCGCTGGCGAGAGCCTCCCGCTGCCTGGCCAGGTCGGCCCGGCGTGCCTCACGCTGGCGCTTCATCGCCTCCTTGCGGTCCTGCGGCGCACCACTGGAGGCACGACGGCGCTGGCCCTGTGCCTCACTGCGCTTAGGCGTCGGGCGGCCCTTGGGGGCCTCGGGGTCGCGGGGCTGCTTGGAGAGGTCCGCCGTCACCTTGCCGGTGGGGGCCTTCTCTTCCTTGGAACGGCTACGGAACACAAAACCCAAGGGTACGGGTTGCCGGGCATGGACCCCACCCCGGTGGGGAACGATCCCGCAACGGCGTGCGTCCGTAAGGGACAGAACGGGACGGCGGGTACAGCTCCCCTGACAGCCACCTACTCCTTGCGCCGGATCGGAGCCGTACGCAGTCGTCCTTGGGGATGAGCGCATCCGCGCTCGAACAGTGCGGTAATGGATGCAGGGCCCGTACTGTGGGTTCTGTTGGAGTGCTGAAGCCGTAGTCCGTCAGAAGGGGGCGCGCGAAGCCCATGAGCGGTGTCATGAAGCGTATGGGGATGATCTTCCGCGCGAAGGCGAACAAGGCCCTCGACCGGGCCGAGGATCCGCGCGAGACCCTCGATTACTCGTACCAGAAGCAGCTGGAGCTGCTTCAGAAGGTCCGCCGCGGAGTCGCCGACGTGGCGACCTCCCGCAAGCGCCTCGAGCTGCAGCTGAACCAGCTCCAGGGACAGTCCTCGAAGCTCGAGGACCAGGGCCGCAAGGCGCTGGCCCTCGGCCGTGAGGACCTGGCCCGCGAGGCACTCTCCCGCCGTGCCGCGCTGCAGCAGCAGGTCACCGACCTCGAGACCCAGCACCAGACCCTCCAGGGCGAGGAGGAGAAGCTGACGCTCGCCGCGCAGCGGCTCCAGGCCAAGGTGGACGCCTTCCGCACCAAGAAGGAGACCATCAAGGCCACCTACACCGCGGCACAGGCACAGACCCGGATCGCGGAGTCCTTCTCCGGCATCTCGGAGGAGATGAGCGACGTCGGCGTCGCGATCCAGCGCGCCGAGGACAAGACCGCCCAGCTCCAGGCGCGGGCCGGCGCGATCGACGAGCTGCTCGCCTCCGGTGCCCTCGACGACCAGTCGGGGCTGGCGAAGGACGACATCCAGGCCGAGCTGGACCGCCTCTCCGGCGGCACGGACGTCGAGCTGGAGCTCCAGCGGATGAAGGCGGAACTGGCCGGCGGCCCGGCGTCGAAGCAGGCGATCGAGGGCGGTGCGGCGGGCTCGCAGGACGCCACGCAGCAGCAGAACAGCCCGCACAAGTTCGACAAGCAGTGACCGTCAGTACGGACCGGCACGGAGAGTAAGGACTCGTCATGATCGTACGGATCATGGGGGAGGGCCAGGTGGAGGTGGCGGAAAGCCACCTCGCCGAGCTCAACAAGCTCGACGACGAACTGCTCGCGGAGATGGAGAGCGGCGACGGGGCCGGCTTCCGCCAGACCCTGCACGCGCTGCTCGAGAAGGTCCGGGAGCTGGGGGAGCCACTGCCCGACGCCTCTCTCGAACCGTCCGAACTGATTCTCCCCGCGCCGGACGCGACGCTGGAGGAGGTCCGTGACCTCCTCGGCGAGAGCGGCCTGATCCCGCCGGTGGCGTAGCGGCCGGCGCCCGCGCCCGCACTCCAACACGCGCGCCCCTTTGGTACCGGCTGCGCCCTCTTCTTGAACGGGGGGCGCGCCGGTCTCTCCCCGACCGTGCCCCCGAAGCGGAACGGTGCCGCTTCGCGGAGCCTTCCCCTCCCGCTCCTTCCCGGAACCGGGCCCCGCCGGGACCCGTTGCGGGGCAGGCCCCGGACCCTCGCGCCTCGATCTCCGGTTCCGCGCGGCGGTCGCACCCGCCACCGTGCTCCGCCACCCCTCTCCCACGCCGTAACGTTGCCTGACGTGACCCCATTCGCCGCCCGGTACGACCGCGTCCGCAACTGGCTGCGCGCGCACCCGCTGGCGCTGGACGGCGCCCTCGCCGTGGCCGCGTTGATCTGCATGGTGGCCGGCTCCTTCGCCGATCCGAACGGGCCGCACGGCCCCACCTTCGGCACCCGCACACCCGACGCGCGCAGCGCGGTCCTGATGCTGGTCGCCGCCGGAGCGCTCGTCTTCCGGCGGCGTGAGCCGATGGGCGTGCTGCTGGTCACCGGCGCGGTGTCCGTCGTGGAACTGGTGGCGGGCGACCCGGCCGCGCCCGTCGCGATGAGCGCCGTGATCGCCCTGTACACCGTCGCCTCCCGTACCGACCGTCCGACCACCTGGCGGGTCGGCCTGCTGACGATGACCGTCCTGACCGCCGCCGCGATGGCCTTCGGCTCGAGCCCCTGGTACACGCAGGAGAACCTGGGCGTCTTCGCCTGGACCGGTATGGCGGCCGCCGCCGGTGACGCCGTGCGCAGCCGGCGCGCTTTCGTCGACGCCATCAGGGAGCGGGCGGAACGCGCGGAGCGGACACGGGAGGAGGAGGCGGGGCGCCGGGTCGCCGAGGAGCGGCTGCGGATCGCCCGCGACCTGCACGACGTCGTCGCCCACCACATCGCGCTGGTCAATGTGCAGGCAGGGGTCGCCGCCCACGTCATGGACAAGCGTCCGGACCAGGCCAAGGAGGCGCTCGCGCACGTACGGGAGGCGAGCCGCTCCGCGCTGAACGAACTGCGCGCCACCGTCGGGCTGCTCCGCCAGTCCGGGGACCCGGAGGCGCCCACCGCACCCGCGCCCGGTCTCGCGGTCCTCGACGAACTGGTCACCACGTTCCGTCAGGCCGGCCTCCCCGTGGAGGTCGCCCGCGCCGACGACGGCGACCCGGCGCCGGCGGCCGTCGACCTGGCCGCGTACCGGATCATCCAGGAGGCGCTGACCAATGTGCGGAAGCACGCCGGGAAGGACGCCAAGGCCGAGGTGAGCGTGGTGCGGGTCGGCTCGACGCTGGAGGTCACCGTCATCGACAACGGCCCCGCCGACGCGGCCGGTCCGTCCGACGGCGGCGGTCACGGTCTGCTCGGCATGCGGGAGCGGGTCACCGCCCTCGGCGGCACCCTCACCGCGGGACCCCGCTACGGAGGCGGCTTCCGTGTGCAGGCGATACTGCCGCTCAAGGTGCGGGCCGTCCGCGCGGGGGAGGACACATGACGATCAGGGTGCTGCTCGCCGACGACCAGACGCTGCTGCGCAGCGCGTTCCGGGTCCTGGTGGACTCGGAGCCGGACATGGAGGTCGTCGGAGAGGCGGCCGACGGCGCACAGGCGGTGGCGCTGGCCCGCTCCGAGCGGGCCGACGTGGTCCTCATGGACATCCGGATGCCCGGCACCGACGGACTCTCCGCCACCCGCGAGATCAGCGCGGACCCGGAGCTGTCGCACGTACGGATCGTCATGCTGACGACCTTCGAGGTCGACGAGTACGTCGTGCAGTCGCTGCGGGCCGGTGCCTCCGGCTTCCTCGGCAAGGGCGCGGAACCGGACGAACTGCTGAACGCCATCCGGGTCGCCGCCGCCGGCGAGGCACTGCTGTCGCCCGCCGCGACCAAGGGGCTCATCGCCACCTTCCTCGCGCAGGGCGGAGCGGCGGACGACGGCCGGAACGCCGGGGACTTCTCCGAGCGGCTCTCGGCGCTCACCGTCCGCGAGCGCGAGGTGCTGGTGCTGGTGGCCGGCGGCCACTCCAACGACGAGATCGCCACCCGGCTCGAGGTCAGCCCGCTCACGGTCAAGACCCATGTGAACCGCGCCATGGCCAAGTTGGGCGCCCGCGACCGCGCCCAGCTGGTGGTCACCGCGTACGAGTCGGGACTGGTACGTCCAAGGGTGGAGTGAGCCGGCGGGCGTGCGTACTCCAGCTGCGGTATGCGCGGCGTGAGGAACGGGACCTGGGGGCTAGGGAAGGGCCCCTACTCGTGGCCGAAGGTATAGGCGGGCCTCTGTGCCCGTCCCCGCGCAAGCCACAGAAGAGAGACCCCATGTCCTGGCTGTCCAGATTCAGCCTGTCGCAACGGGCCCTGATAGGGCTGATGTCCATCGTCGCGATCGTCTTCGGTGCGATCGCCGTCCCGCAGCTCAAGCAGCAGCTCCTGCCGTCCATCGAGCTTCCGATGGTCTCGGTGCTCGCCCCCTACCAGGGCGCGTCGCCCGACGTCGTCGAGAAGCAGGTCGTCGAGCCGCTCGAAGCGAGCATCAAGGCCGTCGACGGCATCGAGGGCATCACGTCCACGGCCAGCGAGGGCAGCGCCGTCATCATGGCGACCTTCGAGTACGGGGACGGGGGCAAGCAGCTCGTCGCCGACGTCCAGCAGGCCGTGAACCGGGCGCGCGCCCAACTGCCGGACGAGGTGGACCCGCAGGTCATCGCCGGGTCGACGGACGACATCCCCACCGTCGTGCTCGCCGTCACCTCGGACAAGGACCAGCAGGCGCTCGCCGACCAGCTCGAGCGGACCGTCGTACCCGCGATCGAGGACATCGAGGGCGTGGGCCAGGTCTCGATCGACGGCGTCCAGGACCTCCAGGTCTCCGTCACCCCCGACGACCGCAAGCTCGCCGCCGCGGGCCTGAACACCATGGCGCTGTCCGAGGCGCTCAGGACCGGCGGCGCCACGATGCCGGCCGGGTCGTTCTCCGAGGAGGGCAAGAGCCGCACGGTCCAGGTCGGCGGCGGCTTCACCAGCCTGCAGCAGATCGAGGACCTGCGGATCGTGCCCGCGCAGGGCACGAAGGGCAAGCCCGTACGCCTCGGCGACATCGCGACCGTCGAGCAGACGGAGGCGGGCCGGGTCTCCCTGACCCGCACGAACGGCAGGCCCAGCCTCGCCGTGCTGGCCACCATGGACAACGACGGCAGCGCCGTCGCCATCTCGGAAGCGGTCCAGGACAAGCTGCCCGGTCTGCGCGCCGACCTCGGCGCGGGCGCGGAGCTCACCGTCGTCTCCGACCAGGGCCCGGCGGTCTCCAAGTCGATCTCCGGCCTGACCACCGAGGGCGCGCTCGGCCTGGTCTTCGCGGTCATCGTGATCCTCGTCTTCCTCGCGTCGCTGCGCTCGACGCTGGTCACGGCGGTGTCCATCCCGCTGTCCGTCGTCCTCGCGCTGATCGTGCTGTGGACCCGTGACCTGTCGCTCAACATGCTCACCCTCGGCGCGCTGACCATCGCGATCGGCCGGGTCGTCGACGACTCGATCGTGGTCCTCGAGAACATCAAGCGTCACCTCGGCTACGGCGAGGAGCGGCAGAGCGCCATCATCACCGCGGTGAAGGAGGTGGCGGGCGCCGTCACGTCCTCCACGCTGACCACAGTCGCGGTGTTCCTGCCGATCGGTCTCGTCGGCGGCATGGTCGGCGAACTGTTCGGCTCGTTCTCGCTGACCGTCACCGCCGCGCTGCTGGCATCCCTGCTGGTCTCGCTGACCGTCGTCCCCGTCCTGTCCTACTGGTTCCTGCGCGCCCCCAAGGCAGTGCAGGGCCTGGACCCGGAGGAGGCCCGGCGGAAGGCGGAGGAGAAGGAGGCGCGGAGCCGGCTCCAGCGGATGTACGTCCCCGTGCTGCGCTTCGCGACCCGCCGCCGCCTGACGAGTGTCGCCCTGGCGGTCGTGGTGCTGTTCGGCACGTTCGGCATGGCCGGACTGCTCAAGACGAACTTCTTCGACCAGGGCGAGCAGGAGGTCATGTCCGTCAAGCAGGAACTGCCGCCCGGCACCAGCCTCGAGGCGGCCGACGCCTCCGCGAAGAAGGTCGAGCAGGTCCTCGCGGGCGTCGACGAGATCAAGGACTACCAGGTCACCGTCGGCTCCTCCGGCTTCATGGCGGCCTTCGGCGGCGGCACCGGCGCCAACCAGGCGTCGTACCAGCTGACGCTGAAGGACTCGGCGTCGTACGAGAAGGTCCGCGACCACCTCGACGAGGAGCTCGGCAAGCTGGACGGCGTCGGCGACACGACGATCGCCGCCGGTGACGGCTTCGGCAGCCAGGACCTGAGCGTCGTGGTGAAGGCGTCCGACTCCGACACCCTCCAGAAGGCGTCGGAGGCGGTACGGGCGGAGGTCGCGAAGCTCGATGACGTGACCGACGTCCAGAGCGACCTGGCCCAGTCCGTGCCGCGCATCTCCGTCAAGGCCACGCCGAAGGCGGCCGACGCGGGCTTCACCGACGCCACGCTGGGCATGGCCGTCGGCCAGGCCGTGCGCGGCACCCCGTCGGGCAAGGCCATCCTGGCCGACACCGAGCGGGACATCGTCATCACCTCCGCCAAGCCGGCGAAGACGATGGAGGAGCTGAAGGCGCTGCCGCTCGGCCCGGTGAAGCTCGGTGACATCGCCGAGGTGAAGCTGGTCCCCGGCCCGGTCTCGATGACCCGGATCGACGGCTCGCGGGCCGCGACGATCACGGCGAAGCCGACCGGTGACAACACCGGCGCGGTGAGCACCGCGCTTCAGTCGAAGATCAACGCGCTGGACCTGCCCGAGGGCGCGACCGCCTCCATCGGCGGCGTGTCCGAGGACCAGGAGGAGGCGTTCCTGAACCTCGGTCTGGCGATGCTGGCCGCGATCGCGATCGTCTTCATGCTGCTGGTGGCGACGTTCCGGTCGCTGATCCAGCCGCTGATCCTGCTGGTCTCCATCCCGTTCGCCGCGACCGGCGCGATCGGCCTGCTCGTCGCGACGGGCACGCCGATGGGCGTGCCGGCGATGATCGGCATGCTGATGCTCATCGGCATCGTGGTCACCAACGCGATCGTGCTGATCGACCTGATCAACCAGTACCGGGCCCAGGGCCTCGGCGTGGTCGAGGCGGTCGTCGAGGGCGGCCGGCACCGGCTGCGCCCGATCCTCATGACGGCCCTGGCGACGATCTTCGCGCTGCTGCCGATGGCGCTCGGCGTCACGGGCGAGGGCGGCTTCATCGCCAAGCCGCTGGCCGTGGTGGTGATCGGCGGCCTGATCACGTCGACGCTGCTGACCCTGCTGCTGGTGCCGACGCTGTACGCGATGGTGGAGCTCCGCAAGGAGCGGCGCCGGGCCAGGCGTGCGGCGAAGCGCGAGGCCGCGAAGCCCGCGGAGACGGACGAGACGGCCCTGGAGC
>NZ_JBSGZJ010000070.1:0-21733 GCF_053610925.1 Streptomyces sp. NPDC054847
GCCCCGTACCCCTGCGCCTCAACGCCGGCGAGGCTGGAGTTGCCAGGCAACTTCAGGCCGTAGGGGGAGTTTGAGGACACCGCGCGGAGCGCGGTACGGGGTCCGGGGCCTGCCCCGCTATGCGGCGGAGCCGCACATCGGTACAGCGGGAAGGGGCGGGGAGGGGAACAAGCCCGCGCGGGCGCCGCGCCCCCGCTACAGCATCGACAGATCCACCGCGCGCCCCATCCGCGCATACCCCGCGTCGCTCGGATGCAGATGGTCCCCGGAGTCGTACAGCGGCAGCAGCCTCCCCGGTGCGTACGGATCGCGCAGCGCCCGGTCGAAGTCGACGACCGCGTCGAAGATGCCGCCCGTACGGATCGCCGTGTTGATCTTCAGGCGTTCGGCGTCGGCCGCGGCCGTGCAGCGGTGGTGGCCGCCGCAGGGCGCCAGCGTGGAGCCGATCACGCGCCAGCCACGCGCGTGGGCGCGGTCGGCCAGCTCGGTCAGGCCCGCGGTCACGTTGACGGCGGTCGGGGCGTGGGGGGCGCGCAGTACGTCGTTGATGCCGATGGCGACGATCACGGTACGGGCGCCGGACCGGCCCAGCACGTCGCGGTCGAAGCGTTCCAGGGTGCTGGGGCCGCGCCCGTACTCGAGGAGCCGGTTGCCGCTGATGCCCTGGTTGAGGACGCCGTAGCGGCCGCCGAGCCGGTCGGCGAGCACGTCGGGCCAGCGGTTGTCGTGGTCCGGGGTCGCGGTGATGCCGTCGGTGATCGAGTCGCCGACGGTGACGATCGCGCCGCGTGCCTGGGCGGTCAGCACATCGACGGCGGTGATGTGGTGCCAGGAGCGGATCTGCGTCGTGAACGCCTCGCCGCTCTCGTCCTGCGCGAGGTCGCCGTCCGCCAGGTACGACGTCTGGACGGCGTGCGGGTGCGTGGTGACCGGGCCGCCGGGCGCCGGGGTGTGGACCGAGATCAGCAGGTCGCCGTCGTAGGGGATCCGCAGCACGACGGGGTCGCTGACGACCTGCCCGCCCGGTTCGACGGTCGCCTCGTGCGCCCCGCCGAAGGTGATCCGGCGCAGGGTGCCGGTCTCGGCGGCGGCCCCGTCACCGGCGCGCACCGCGAGGGACGCGCCGGTGATCAGCAGCGGCTGTGTGCCGTAGAGGTTGGAGAAGGTGACGCGGGCGGCGGTGCCGCCGATGCTGGTGTGGACGACGTTCCGTACGGAGCGGCCCGCGCGGCCGCTGGGCCCGCCGACGGCGGAGGTGGCCGGTGCGGCGGAGACGGGGCTCGCGGACCAGGTGCCGATCCACACCGGCGTCGCGGACGGGGGCGTACGGACGGCGGGCCCCTTCTTGACGGTGCCGACTCCGAGGTAGATACCACCGCATATGAGGGCGATCGTGGCCATGAGGGCAGCGAGGTTCACATACCCCTGACGCTTGTTCATGGACACATCATCCGGCATGGCACGGGAACTCGATGTGCCGCCCGGGAGTACCTGATGTAGGGACGAGTGGTAGGGACATTGCGTGCGGACGCAGCGCGGACGGGTGGAGCGGATGGAACGTACAGAACCGGATGAGCCGGGCGGCCCCGACCGGGCCGTGCGGGGCGGAGCCGTGGAAGGCGGCGGTAGGCCCGGCGGTGGTCCGGACGGTGGCGCCGGCGGGCCCGGCCGGCCGGAGGCCGGGGTCGCGCCGTCGACGGCGCTGCCCGCCTTCGCGTACACCGAGGCCGACGAGGAGAAGCGGCGCGGTGTGCGGCGGATGAAGATGACCGCCACTGGTCTGCTGCTGGGCGTCGCACTCGTCTTCGTCCTCGCCACCTGGGCGAAGAACGCGGGCCTCGGCGGTTGGGCCGGTTACGTCGCGGCCGCCGCGGAGGCCGGCATGGTCGGTGCGCTCGCCGACTGGTTCGCCGTCACGGCCCTCTTCCGCCACCCGCTCGGCATCCCGATCCCGCACACCGCGATCATCCCGAACAAGAAGGACCAGCTCGGCGCCTCCCTCGGCTCGTTCGTCGGCGAGAACTTCCTCTCCGCCGACGTCGTACGCGTCCGGCTGCGGGCCGTCGGCATCGGCAGCCGGCTCGGCGCGTGGCTCGCCCAGCCGGCCCACGCCGACCGCGTCACCGCCGAGCTGTCCACCGCCCTGCGCGGCGCGCTGACCGTGCTGCGCGACTCCGACGTGCAAGCGGTCGTCGGCGAGGCGATCACCCGCCGCGCGGAGGCCGTCGAGATCGCGCCCGGCATAGGGAAGACACTCCAGAAGGTCGTCGCCGACGGTGCGCACCACCGTGCCGTCGACCTGATCTGCACCCGCGCGCACGACTGGCTGATCTTCCACTCCGACTCGGTGATGGACGCGGTCGAGGGCGGCGCCCCCGGCTGGACCCCGCGCTTCGTGGACAAGAAGATCGGCGAGCGCGTCTACAAGGAGCTGCTGCGCTTCGTCACCGAGATGCGCGACATGCCCGGCCATCCCGCGCGCGGGGCGATCGACCGGTTCCTCGGGGACTTCGCCGCCGACCTCCAGTCGGACACGGACACCCGTGCGCGCGTCGAGCGCTTGAAGTCGGAGCTGCTGGCCCGCTCGGAGGTTCAGGACGTGATCGCGTCGGTCTGGTCCTCCGTACGCGCGATGATCATCTCGGCGGCCGAGGACGACCGCAGCGAGCTGCGCCTGCGGGCCCGCGCGTCGCTGCTGTCCCTGGGCTCGCGCCTGGCGACGGACAGCCGGCTCCAGGCGAAGGTGGACGGCTGGGTGGAGGACGCCGCGGTGTACGTCGTGACCACCTACCGCGGCGAGATCACGTCGCTCATCTCGGACACCGTCGCCAGCTGGGACGCGGAGCACACCTCCCGGAAGATCGAGGCGCACATCGGCCGCGACCTGCAGTTCATCCGGATCAACGGCACGGTGGTCGGCGCCCTGGCCGGTCTGCTCATCTACACCGTGGCGCATGCGCTGGGCGCGTGACCGGTCCCTGCCCGACGGTCACGCGCCCAACGCCTCATGGGGAGGTACGGATGAATACGTGCGGGGTGCGGCCGGCGTTCAGTGCGCGCCGCACCTTCTTCGGATCCCGTCCCGTCGCGCATGCGGGAGCCCGTCCCTTCACCCGTGTGGCAGCCCGTCCCTTCACCCGCGCGGGAGCTCGGGCCGGCTACGGCCCGGGCTCGTCCCCGTACCGGGTCAGCCGCTGCGCCGGGTGACCGTCCACGAGGCCAGCGCCACCCCGGCGGCCACCGTGAACACCGCGGGCCAGGCGCCGACCTTCTTGGCGAGCGGGTGCGACCCGGCGAACGCGGCGACGTACGCGGCGCTCAGCCCGGCCGCCGCCTTCGGCCCGGCGTCCTGATGCCACTGCCGGGCGGCCACGGCCCCCGCGGCGGCGAGGACGACGCCGCCGAGGGGACGCTTCCTGGTCCAGCGGGCGACTCCGTACCCGCCGACGAGTCCGCCTGCCGCCACCGCCGCTGCGGGAACCCTGGCCATTGCTGCCGCCTCTCGCGCTTTCGCTGTCGTCGTGCCGACGTGCTGCCTGTGCCGACGGGGGTGTCGGGGGGCCGTGCCGTCGTGCCGCTCCGCCGTCGTTCAGGTCGTTGGGTCGTGCCGTTCCGAGCCTAGAACGTCCTCGTCCTAGTGGAAGAGCTGGCCCCTGACCGCACCGTCGGGGAACTCCTCCGTGTGGATGTTGGAGTAGAAGCCCCACGGATTGTCACGGATCTCCTTGACCACTCCGGCCTGCTGGTCGTGCAGCCGGCCCGAGACGGCGAACAGGCCCTCCGGTACCGGCTTGTCGAAGAAGCCCAGCACCACGTCGCCGTTCTTGCCGAAGTCACCCTTGTGGATGTGGGCGGCGGCGGGCGCCTTGATGTCCGCCCAGGCGAGCGAGAAGTCGACGGTCGTTCCCTTGGGGTGCAGGAACGTCACCGCTTTGCCGTCCCGGTCGTTGACCTTCGTCGCGTCATTGTTGGCGACCTCCTGGGCGCCGTTGGCCAGGGCGCGCAGCTTGCCGCCCTTGATGATGTGGAGCGGATTGATGTTCTCGTGGAGCTGCTTCAGCTGGCCGCGCACGGCCCCGCCGGGGAACTCCTCGCTGTGCAGGTTCATGTAGAACCCGGAGGGATGCTCGGTCAGGCTCTTGGCGAGCGCCGCGTCGGTGAGGGTCGTGTGCCCTGCCGCCGAATGCAGCGACTCGGGCATCGCGGTGCCGAACAGCGGCACCTTCACATCGCCGTTCTGCCCCGCGGCGCCCTCGTGGATGTGGCCCTGGCTGGGTACGAATCCCTGCCACTGCATCGCGAAGACCACCCGGTCGCCCTTCACCTGCATCAGGGCGACCGCCTTCCCGTCCGGGTCGTTCACGGCCGCCCCGCTCGCGTCGGGCACCTCGTGCGCGCCGGTCATGACGACGGCGAAGGTGACGGCCTTGCCGTGGCTGGGCTTGGTGAACGTGGCAGCGGTGTGTGCGCTGCTTCGCCCGCCTCCGTGGCTGTCGTGCGCGACGGCTGGGACGACGCCGGCCACGGCCAGCACGAGGGCGGCGGCCGGCACGGCGAGAGTGCGCTTGTGCATTGCGGATGAACCTCTCATTCTGGGCCGACCGGTCGTGGTCGGTCGGGGTCTTGTACGCGTCGCCCGGGCGGCCCGTTCAAATGAGGAATCCGCTGAATCCGATTGAACAGCAGATCAGTTGAGGCCGTACCACCCGCCGTACGCACAGCTGTTCACACACCCGGAAGCCGAGGGACACCACCATGCGCAGCACCCGGAACCCTGGCCGCACCAAGGCCCTGATCGCAGCCCCGCTGATGGCGTTGGCGCTGCTCACCGTGACCGCGTGCGAGGACTCCGGCGGCTCGGGCTCGTCGTACGGAGCGGGTGCGGCCGGGAAGCCGGCGGACCAGCAGCAGGCCGAGTCCCCGGCGGGAGCCCCGGCGGAGGCGCCGGCGGAGGAGCAGCCCGCCGCGGACGGGTCCGCGGACGCGGCAGCGCCGAAGCAGCCGCCCGCCCCCTCCATCTCGATCAGGACCGCGGAGTCGGACCTCGGCACGATCCTCGTCGACGACCAGGGCCGCACGCTGTACGGATTCACCAAGGACAAGCCGGGCCAGGCCAACTGCGACTCCGACTGCATCGCGGTCTGGCCGGCGCTGATCTCCGCCAAGGACGTGACGGCCGGCGAGGGCACGGACGCGTCGCTGCTGAAGGAGATCAAGCTCGGCGCGGGCGCGGAGCAGGCGGTCTACGGCGACTGGCCGCTGTACTACTACGTGGGCGACGTGACGGCCGGCGACGTGAACGGCCAGGGGCTGGACGGCGAGTGGTTCGTGGTCGCGGCGGACGGCAAGCTCATCAAATCGGAGGCGTGACGGGCCCTCCGGGACCGGCCCCGGTCAGGTCTGGTCCGGCCCGTTGCCTACGGAAGCTGCGCGAGGAACTCCCGTACGGCCGCGGCGAACTTGGCCGGAGCCGTGTCGTGCACCGTGTGGCCCGTGGGGAGTGACACGAGCCGGGTGTTCTTGCGGCGGGCGGTCATGGCCGCCGCGTGCTCCGCGCCGAGCACATCGCTGTCGGTCCCGTGGACGAGCAGTTCGGGGCAGTCGCTCGCCGGCCAGTCGTCCCAGTGGTCGCCCCGGACATGTCCGGTTCCGCCGGCTGCTGCGCGACCATGGGGCAGCCGGCCAGCCGGGCACGGACCCGGCGGCCCAGCAGCTCGTACTCCTCCGCGCGACGCCGGGGCCGGCCCGCGGGCCTGGTGACGGTACGGCCGGCGGTGACCGTCTGGCCGAGCCGGAACTGGTCGCGGGTGAGGTCGATCTCGGTGCCGTCGGGCAGCCGGTTCCACCAGTGGAAGCCGTGCTGTTCACCGTCCAGGGTGCACCTCGCCGACGACGAGATCGCCGCCGAACAGATCGTGCACGACGAGGGCCGTTATGTCGCAGTGCCCCCACGCCGGGTTGTCGGCGCTCCACCCGGCGCGCTCCTCGTCGTCGGCGGAGCAGGTGTCGGCCGCCCAGGAGGCGCGCAGAGCGTTCTCGATGCCCGTCAGGGTGTGCGGTGCCATGCGCTGCAGGATGCCGTAGGCCACTGACAGCCCCCGGGGCAGGCGGTCCACCTGCTGAGCCGACGCGGCACCCTCAGCGTCGGGACCGGGTGTCGACCTGCACCAACGCATGGGTGCCGCTGGTGCGCCATGCCTCCCCGCTCGCCTCGAGAGCGGCCAGGACGTCGCGGTCCAGGCCGGTGATCACGTCCGACTTCAGGGTGCGCAACGCCGCGACCGGGCCCGGGAAGTACGCCGTCCGCTCCGCGAAAGGCGTTGTCGGGGACCACAGTTGGTCGCCGACGAGACGCCGGTAGTTCAGGTCGCCCTTCAGGACCGTCACGGTGGCGGCCGCGAACTGCTCCCGCAGATCGTCGGGCATCGCGCTGTACGGGAACGGAGCGCAGAAGAACTCGTGCGCGCGGACCGTCAGCCGCCCGGCGGCCGTCGCCGCCCACAGGCGCCGGCCGATCTCGGCGGCGTAACCGGCCGCGGGCGCGTGGGTGAGCCGGCGCAGGCTGTCGACGACGTCCGACATGGTCGCGTCCGAGATGTAATACGGGTGCGGCTTCACATGGAGGACCACGTCCGCGGCACGCTCCGAGTGCAGAAGGTGGTCGATGAGGACGAGGTCGGGGATGAGTTCCCGGCCCGCGTTGTCCGCGACGAGGTGCACGGTCGCCGCGCCGCCGGTCGGCAGGAGGGCCCACAGCGCCGCACTCTCGTCGGCCACCAGACCCGAGTCCCGGCCGGCGGCCGTCGACTCGTGGGCGCCGCCGGAGTCGATACGGAAGCCGAGATCGGCGCGATTGCCCCACAGGGAACCCAGGAGGAGCGCGGGCGCCTGGACGTCGGCGGGCCGCCCGGACAGTTCGTCGAGGGCGGCGAGCTCCTCGTCGACCAGCTTGCCGGCCAGTTCGGCGGCCTTGAAGGGACCGAAGGGATCGATGCCCTGCCAGGGGCCGGGAGTGAAGTAGCCGAGAGCGCCGAGGAGTTTGCGGTAGAAGAAGCTCTCGGCCCACAGGAACGGCACGTCGAACCAGGACCGGCCGAAGTGCTCCCGCCCCCACGCGGCCCACCGCTCACGGTCGTGCGCGTCCGCGTCGAGCGGCTCGATCACGCCCTCCGTGGCCTCGGCGAGCAGAGCGTCGAGGGCGGCGTGCTGCGCGGGCTCGAGGGGAAACGCGTCCCGCACCTGCTGGATGAGCACCGGGTGCCGTTCGGCCAGGACGGCCCAGGGGAACGAGCCGGGTTCGCTGCTCACGATCACTTCGGCCGGCATCAGGTCTCACGTACTCCTCGGTCGCTTCTCGGGCCACGGGCGGCATCGGTGCGGGCGCGCCGCCGTGGGCCGGTCCGGGGGCAGGCCCGTGACGCCCGGCGTCCGGCACCTCGCCGTATCGCGTCCCGGCACGGGCCGACCGTACCCGCCGGGCGCGCGGGACACCACGCGCTGCGCCTGCCCCGTGGCTCGAGTGTCAGCCAGGACTCCCGCGCCGGTCAGCCATGCGGACGGAGACCGGCGCGCGCCGTGCCAGACTTCCCTGATGGAGATCAGGACGGCGCAGAAGGGCGACTTCGAGGGCTACTTGGGCCTTGCGGCGCAGGTCGAGCACTGGTTCGGACCGATGGTCGACGACCCCGGCTTCCACCAGGCGGTGACCGAGCACATCGGCCGGTCGACCGCGCTCGTCGCCACCTCCGGGGGACCGGACCTGCTCGGCGGTCTCCTGTTCGGCCCGAGCCACCCGACCCACCACGTCCACTGGCTCGTGGTCTCGTCACAGGCTCGCGGCCGGGGCGTCGGCAAGGCGCTGATGGCCGATGCCGTGAGCCGGTTCGTGCGGAGCGGACCGGCCACCGTCGAGGTCGTCACCTTCGGCCCCGACCACCCCGGCGCGGTCACGAGCGGCGCCCGCGTCTTCTACGAACGCCTCGGATTCACCCCGGCCGAGGCCACGGAACCGGGCCCGGAGGGCGGCTCTCGGCAGATCTACCGGATGACCGTCGCCTGATCGCCTCCCGGCCCCCGTAAGCGTCGCGCTGGAGGACGTCGGCCGGTAGCACGACGGCCGGGGGCAGCGCCTGCCCGAGGGAGCCGCGCCACAGCTCGGGATCGGAGACGAAGAGCATGATCCCGCCGCCGATCATGAAGAACGACAAGTAGATGATCAGCGTGCGGCCGACCGTCTCGTGCCCCAGGTGCAGCGCCACGAACACGGCGATCAGGCCGAGGGCGAGGAGCAGTTTGTAGAAGCCGACGTTGAACCGCCACAGCCGCACCTCGGGCGCGTCCGCCGTGCTGCCGGAGCGTGTCGCGGTACGGAAGAGCACGCCGGGGAGCATGGCAGGCAGGACAGCGGCTCGAACAACCGGGGGCCGGTCGCGGTCGCGCCGGTTCGCTCCGCCCGAGGCAGTCCCGAAAGGAGGCCGCCCGCCTTCGCGTGAGAACGTATTTTGACAACCGATCGGAGATGGATGGGGGCGTGGGGGGCGTCGCGGCCTGCACTTGATCTCGCTCCGGCAAAGGACCGTTTCTGAGAACAGCACGGCGTCACCGTTACCACCCTCGGCTACTTGGCACGTCCTCGTGGCTTCCGAGGCCAGGGGCCGTCTCCTCAGAACCAAGAGGGCGTCACAGGCGGGGAGTGGAACATGGGCGCACAGGACGCACAGGACGTGCTGGACACGGCCGGCCGGCTGCGGGCGATCAGTGACGAGCTGGCGGACCGCTTCTACGAGCGGGCCGACGTGGTCCGGACGCTGGTGGGGACGCTGCTGGCGGGGCAGCACTCGTTGGTGCTCGGCCCGCCCGGAACGGCGAAGTCCGAGATGGCCCGGGAGCTCACGAGCAGGATCGACGGGGCGGCCTACTGGGAGATCCTCCTGTCGAAGTTCACCGCGCCGACGAGGATGTTCGGGCCCATCGACGTCGCCGCGCTGGCTCGGGGCGAGTACCGCCAGGTCTACGACGGCCGGGCCACGACCGCGCACGTCGCCTTCATCGACGAGATCTTCAAGTGCTCCACGGCGGCGCTGAACGAGACGTTGGGCTACCTCAACGAGCGGATCTACCACCCCGAGAGCGGCGGCGAGCCGATCCACTGCCCCCTGATCGGAGCCATCACGGCGAGCAACGAACTGCCCGGCGGAGAGGACACGGCCGCGATCTACGACCGGCTGCTGGTGCGGATCGAGGTCGGGTACCTGGCAGACCCGTCGAACTTCGCCGCGCTGGTCCGCTCCGCCGTCAGCCGCCCGGCCGCACCGACACGGACCTCGATCGAGCTGGCCGCGCTGCAGCACGCCGTGACCGATTCCGTCCCGGCCGTCGACGTCCCCGACATGATCGTGGACGCCATCTGCACGCTGCGCGCCGCGCTGCGCCGCAAGGAACTCGTCGCGTCCGACCGCCGCTGGCGGCAGGCGGTGCGCCTGCTCCAGGCGTCCGCGTACCTCGACGGCCGCCCGGCGGTCGCCGAGACCGACCTGTCGGTGCTGACCCACGTGCTGTGGGACTCTCCCGCCGAACGCCCGACCGTCGAGCGCGAGGTGCTGCAACTGGTCAACCCCGACGCGAAGGAGGCGCTCGACCTGGCCGACACCATCGAGGAACTGGAGGCCCAGCTCGACGCCATGGCCGGGCAGTCCCGAGAGGCACTGAGCGAGTGGGTCATCAAGAAGGCCCACAACAAGCTCGCCATGGCGGGGAAGCGGCTGGAGAAGCTGCGTGAGGAGGCGGCGAACGCCGGCCGCTCCACCGCGGCCATCGACCGGGTCACCGGCCGTCAGCGCGCCCTCCGCGCCCGCGTTCTCACCGAGGCCCTCGGTGTCGACGCGAGCATGGTGCAGGCCCAGCTCTAACCACGGGGAAACAGGACCATGGGTGAGACAGGGGCCCGGCCGGACGCGACATGGGGCGGGCCGCATGCGACAGGCGGCGGGCCGGACGAACTGGGTGAGACGGTGAGCCGGCTGGGCGGGGCGGCCGGCGAGTCGAGTGGGACGCCGGGCATGCCGGGCGGGGCGGCTGACGAGTCGGGTTGGACGCCGGGCATGCCGGGTGAGTCGGCGAGCGAGCTGGGTGAGAGGGCGAGCAAGCTGGGTGAGAGGGTGAGCAAGCCGCGCGAGGCATCGGCCGGGCTGGGCGAGTTGGCGAGCCTGGCCGGGAAGTGGCTGGGCCTGTCCGCCGCCGCTCCCGAGCGGCACACCGCGGCAGTGGTCGGGGACCGGTTCGACCGGATCACTTGGCGCGACACCTACGAGCAGTCGGCCGGACTGCGCGATCTGGCCGAGGAGCTCGGCCGGCACGACGGCCACACCACCGACCTCCTGACCGACGCGTTCCTGGCCGCCTACAAGGTCGCCCCGCGGTTGCGCGAGCGGGCCGAGATGGACCCGTCCCGGCTGGTCAACCACCAGGTCATCACCTCGCTCATGGAGTCACCGGAGTTCGCCGAGCTGCGCCGGGAGACGGCAGGCGACCCCTATGCCGCCGCCATGGCCGTGCTCGCCCAGGCCGCCGCGCTCCGACGGATGCTGGAGCGTTCCCGGGACGCCCAGGGGCGGGCCGACCAGTCGAAGAAGGCCCAGCAGGGCATCGAAGGAGCGGCGACCGCCGTGAGCGAGGCGCTCCAGCAGGCCGCCGACGCGGCCGACGAGGACGGCACCGTACCGGCCCGGGCCGCCGACGCCGTGCACCAGGCGATCGAGGCGGCCGAGGCCGCGGAGACCGCTGAGCGGCGGGCCGCCCGGGACGCCGCGCAGTTCCTCGCGGCGGCGACCCCCGGTATCCGCGCGGCCGCGCGGAACGCGGCGGCGAAGGCCGCCGAGGCCGTGCGGCAGGAAGCCGCGCTGATGCGGGCATGGGGCGTGGGTCCCGGCGAGCTGGAGCGGATGCCGTTCGACGAGCGTGCGCGGCTCGCGGAGCGGCTGCGCACCGGCCGTCTCGCGCAGTGGGCCGAACTGATCGGCCGCTTCCGGCAGATGGCCGACGGTGAGCGTGCCCGCAAGGTGGAGAACGCCGCCGGGGAACTGGTCGGCGTCACACTCGGCAACGACCTCTCCCGCGTCATCCCTTCCGAACTGGCCAACCTCGGCCTGCCTGAGCTGCGTGCGGTGTTCGCCGCGCGCTACGCCGCCGGGGAGCTGATGCTCTACGACAGCCAGGGAGAGCAGAGCACCGGCAGGGGCGCGATCATCGCGTGCGTGGACACCTCGCACTCCATGTACGTGGAAGGGCCCGGCGGAGTCACCCGGGAGGCGTGGGCCAAGGCGTGCGCCCTGGCGCTGCTGGATCAGGCCCGCCACGCGGGGCGCGACTTCGTCGGCATCCTGTTCTCCTCCGCCGACAAGGTCCAGGTCTTCCGCTTCCCGGCCGACCGGCCTGCCGACATCTACGGGGTCCTCGACTTCGCGGAGACCTTCCTCGGCGGCGGCACCAGTTACCAGGCGCCGCTGACAGTGGCGAAGGACCTGCTGGGGGAGGAGTTCAACGACGCCGCACGCACGCGCGGCGACATCGTTATGATCACCGACGACGAATGCGGCGTCACCGAGGAATGGATGCGCTGCTGGAACGACGCCAAGCACCTACTGGGCTTCCGGGTCTTCGGCATGGCGATCGGCGCCCCGCGCGCCGCCGAAGTCGGATCGGTGCTGGAGGCGCTGTGCGACAACCTCCGCACCATCGACGACCTGACGGACGTCCACGCGGCGGCGGATCTGTTCCGGGTGATCTGAATCGGGCTCTTCTACCGCAACCGCGACGCGGGAGAGGAGCCGCTCCATGGCGCAGAAGCAGGCGACGACCGTGGAGGCGCTGAGCGCCACTCAGCTCCCCGAAGCACCGAGCCGCATGCGCTGCGGGAAGTCTGCTCCGGGGCGCCGTTACCGACCAGCCGGTTCGGTGAATCACGCGAAAGAGGAGGCATGGGAGCCGGGGCGGCGGCCCTGCCTGGCGCCGCTTCGATCGAAGTCCTGCTCGTGATCCGCGTCGTGGTCCTGGTGGCGGCTGAGACCGGCCAACGCCGTCGGTCAGCCGAGCCGGCGGTCGAGAGCGCCCGCACGAAGTTTCCCGGAGCCGGCTGCAGAAATAGCTCTCGGCCCACTGGAACGGCACGTCGAACCAGGACCGCCCAAAGTGCCCCTGTCCATGCGCCAGCGCTCGCCGTGCGCATCCTCGGCGAGCGGCTCGATCATTCCCTCGGAGGTCTCCTCGAGGAGCGCGTCGAGCGTCGCGTGCTGCGCTGGTCTGCAGGCAACGCGTCACACACCTGCCCGATCAGCGCTGGCTATCGCTTGGGCAGCACTCCCCAGGCGAACGACCCGGGCTCGTTGCTTGGGCATCGGGCGTCACGTACTCCACCACCCTGCTGTGTGAGGGCGCGGGGGTGTTCACGGCAACGGCCACCACACCGAAGCAGGCCGGCCTGCTGTACGTCCAGTCACGCGCCACCTGGAGCATCAGGACAACGGGAAGAGTGCGAAAGCTCTAGGACGGCAGATGGGCGTCGGCCTGCTGGACGACCACCTCACTGATTCCAGGGCACGGTGGGCACCAGGCGCGAGCGGGACGCCGAGGTCCGTGTGTTTGGTCATGGCACAGGCTGGGCCGAGCGGGGAGCCACGAGTCGAGCCCGTTCATAGAGTTCGCGTGCGTATCGGTTCTGGATGTGGGGCCGAATGGCGGACATCATGGCCCGGTACCGATCGTCGCAGCGGCCGGACTGTACGTGCGCGTAATCGTCGAGCATCCGGTGCCAGTCACCGCAAGCTTCCTCCAGCCGACCCAGCCGCAGTTTCCGCTCGGCGAGCGTGGCGCCGTGGCGGACGCGGGCCCGGCGGTAGACAGGTTCGCGCATCCGGTTCGACTCCTCCAACGACTCCACGGACCCGGCGACGTCACCGAGCTCGTACCGGACCTGCCCTATGTGGTAGTTCAGGGCCGCCGGATCGTATGAGCCGAATGCCTTGGCGCGCGACTCGGCGCGGTCCATCGCGGCCTCAGCCTCGTGGATCCGCCGCAGCGCGACGACCCGATCGCCGGTCCGGGCAGCCGCATGAGCCTGCTGGCCGGCGAGGAACGCCAGCATACGGGGACCGGCTTGAGGGGCTGCAGCAGCAGCGGCGTCGGCTAGTTCGAGTGCCTTGGCGCCGTGTCCCAGATCCACAGCCTGCACGCTCATGCCGCGAAGCGTCGTGCAGTATGTGAGATGGTCACCCGCGCCCCCCGCCAGCTCCAATGCCTTCGTGTAGTACCGCTGCGCGAGCCCGTCGGATCGCTCGTCCATGGCCATGTAACCCGTGAGATAGCAGTGATCGGCGGCGGCCGAAAGCATGGCCCTGCGAATGGGCTCCGGGCCGTCAGCCTTAAGGTACGGAGCGATGGTATTGACGAGGAACGCTGCCGCCATGGGGCGTGCGTGTCGCCCGCCGAACATGTCGTCGATCTCGCTGATCCGCTCGGACGTGGTGATGACGGCGTCGATCTCCCCCTGGCCGATCCGCAGGTGCAGATTGCGTCTATGAGCGTCGAAGCGGCCGACGAGATCGGTAAACCCTGGAATCAGTGCCGCGACGGAGTAGAGGCCGGCGCTGCCGAGTACCGCTCTGCGGGATGGGTCCATGTCCACGCTCCCCAGTTCGACCAGTCCTGTCACCGTATCCAGGTCCCGTAGCGCGAAGTCCTCAGCGGGGGTGAACCCGAGATCCTTCGCCGACACCGGCCGCGACAGCCGTCGTGAGAACGCCTCTACGACGGCGGGCTGCACCCGCCTGCGCGGCATGGTGCCGGTCAGCCAGTGACACACGGCCGAGTCGTCATACCTCAGGAACAACCCCAGCTCCGCCCCAGCCCTGTTGATTGCGCGAGCGGTCTCGCCGTTCGTCCAACGGGCTTCGGCGATGAGGGCTGCGAGTGCACGGTTCGGTGTACGGGCGCTCATGAAGTGACCTTCCCCGGAATTCAGGACTTTCAACTCGCCGCCGAGCAAGGGCCATACCCACCCGCTGTGCCGGTCGGTTCACTGAACGTTAGCGCGCCCGGGTGTCGGGTGGCACAAGCAGAGCGAGACGGAGCGGCTGGTGGACATGAACGCATGTCGGAGCGAAGTACTGCGGAAGGGCTGGGAGTTGCCATTCCTGGCCGAGGCGCGGGAACTGTCCGCCCTGCGGCGCGTTCTGGGGTTGCACCTGCGCCAGTGGGGCCTGCCGCACCTCACTGATGCGGCCCAGATCTGCGTCACGGAGCTGGTTGCCAACGTGATCTGTCACGTCGGGGACCTGACACCCACCACGTTGACGGTCTCGATGAACGGCACTTTCCTGCGTCTAGAAGTCCAGGACCCGGACGCCCGCTCCCTGCCGACGCTGATCTCGGCGCACGTCGATGACGAGGCCCGCCGGGGTATGGCCCTGGTCGATGCCACGGCCGACCACTGGGGCGTGATCCTCCGCGCAGACAGCAAGATCACGTGGTGCGAGCTGTCCACCGGACTTACGGCCCCCGACGGCCATGTCAGCGACCCGGGCGTCACCCGTGCCGAGATCCTGATCGGCCTCTACTGCACTGTCCACCACCCCTCAGGTTCAGGCCGCAGCAGCTTGAGCGTCGCTAGGGCACAGGAGTCGGCGATCGACGTGATCACCGACATCTTGCTCTGGCTACGCGCCCACGGTTGCGACCCGGACGAGGCGCTGGACCGGGCACAGGTGCTGTCGGAGATTGAATAGCCGTCGCGCGTGGGTTCAGCATCGCTGCCCCGAGATTCGATCGATCCCTGGGCTATTGGCAATGTTCATGAAGTAGCGTCTGGTCATGGACATGAGAGACCTGCTCCTGCGAGTGGCTGAGCTGTACGACGCCGGCGCCGGTACCGAGGGACATGTACCTGGCCAGCAGTTGCTGCGTAGCGTGCAAAAGCGCAAGGATTTGACCCTGCCTGACGGCTACATAGCGAAGGCGAGGGGTGGTCAAGGAACAGCGGCTGCAACGCCCTGGATCGGAGTGTTCGATCCCCGTATCACTGAAGATCCCAAGCAGGGCTTGTACTTGGCGTACATCTTCAGTGCCGATCTGCGGACCGTGACACTCACGCTCCAGCAGGGTTCGACGAACCTCGAGCGGAAACTTGGCAGGGGGATCGCTCTGCGGCAACACCTCGCCCGTCGGGCCGCTGGAATTCGTCAACAGATGCCTGGGGACAGTCTGCAGGGGTGGCAGAGGCAGCCTGATTTTCGAGATCGTGGAGCGAGGGCGCAGGCTTACGAAAAAGGGAGTATCGTCGCGCGCGCTTATCAAGTGGCCAGCCTTCCTCCGGAAGTGAAAATTCAGGCCGATCTTCTACGGGCGACTCGGTTGCTTCAGGATGCGGCGGCAGCTGAGAAAGTGTGGATGATCGATGAGGGTAAGAGCACCACCCAGGTTGGTTATGAAGGCGTGGGTCATGCTGTGGAAGATCCGCTAGGTGGGTTCCATCCGAAAAATAGCAGTGAATACCTGGCGAATATTCCAGCCAGGCAGCAAGTCAAGAATCGCGACCATGAACGTTTGATCGCCCAGTTTGGGCCATATGTGCTAGAGCGGGGATATAAGCCGATCACTGACCTAGTGCATCCCAGGGACTTGGTGCTACGCGAGAGGGTTCCTCGCTCGATGGATTCGGGCGCTCCTGAGTGGCTTGTCGAGGTGAAGGTTATTCGTGCAGGGAATCCAACCTCGGCAGTGCGTGAAGTTATGGGCCAGTTGCACGAGTATAGCTATTTCCTCTATGGCGAGAAGAGCTTGCCTCGGCCCCATCTCATAGGTCTCTTCACGGAAGATATAGGAGTCTACTCGCACTACCTGGAGGGACACGGCATCGCGTCCATCTGGAAGGCGAGTGGTGGCTGGAGCGGGTCAGCCCTCGCTGCAGAGTGGAATATGGTTGGTTGATCCGATGCCCGGATTGTGCTGGCAATGCCCAGGGTCGAGCACGCTAACCGATGGTGACGATCGGGTTCTTGAGTGCAGAATTTATGGCGCGGAAGCGCACAAGACCTGAGCCAGGCGGGATAGCGGAAGCGGGGGCTACGAGCGAGAAGACCATAGCGACCTTCCCGGGGTGCAGGGTCCCCCGTGTTGTGATTGCTGTGCCAGGATCTTCTTCGATCACCGGGTATAGAAGCACGGCGCCGCGGCGTGGTTTCGTGAAGTGCTCGGTGACGGGATCAGCGGTCGGGGGCAGCGCGCCCGCTATGCGCCGTGCCGTTGCTCGATGCTTTGGGTCACTGATACTTCCGAAGAGTTCGACCCTGCGGCGCTGGCGGTGTGAAATGGCGAGAGGTTGACTGTCGCTGATCCGTGCTTCGAGGCGGCGTCCTGAGGTGTGCTGAGGTGCGATAAGGAGCCAGTCGTCAATCAGGTGAGGGTGGCGACTCAGATCCTGCAGGTACTCCAAGTGAGGTTGGAAGGCAGAGGGGTTCCACCACTTTAGTTTGGTCAGCACTCCCATGAGGTCGCTGTGACTGATGGAGGCGGTGAGTGCAGACAAGCGGTACGTTCGACCATGATCTGCGTGATGGTAAGTGAACTCGTCTCGATCCCCTCCCATGCTCTTCACCAGCGGCATCCATAGCTCAGTATTGTGCTGGAGGTCAATGCTGTGGGTCGGGTGTGCCGTGGGTTCAACTATCTGGCCAGGGGTTCTCATTTCGACCAGTTCGGCGTTGAACATCTTATTTCGCGCCGATGGTTTGATCCAAGGTAGGTGTTGAGCTACGAGAGGCGGGATCTGCCATGGAGTGACCTGCGGCTTCCCATCAACGAGTTGGGCGTATTGGGAAAGTTGGGAGCGGAACGCTTCCTCATCCCGGCAAATGGCCTCGAACACTTCGTAGAGATCCAGAGCCTGGCCCTTGCCATGGGGCTCCTCCCGCCCGATGTAGAGCCTGACCAAGTCGCGGTAGCCCGGGCGGAACCCGAACCAGCGGCCCATCTGCATCAGGGTGTCGGCCTGCTGGGTGGTGCGGCGGTAGTACGTCGTTGTCAGGCCTTCGATGGTGAAGCCTCGGGAGAGCTTGGTGCCGCCCACGAGGATCTTCCAGACATGCGGCGTGCGGTCGAAGTCGAGATCGAGCTGCTCGAAGTACTTGTCGGAGTTCCCGTTGACGATGACTACGGGGTTGCCGCCTGAGCCAATGCGCTGGCGTGCTCGGCTTACGTAGGGACGCAGCGCTGTGTACGAGGCGGGGACGGGCAGGCCTTCAGCGCGGGCCTCGCAAACGGGAGCGAAGTCCGTCTCCCATAGTGCTTCGAGGCGCTCGTGGCCGGCGGTGGATGCGTATCCCGCCTGGTGCCACATGGTGTTGATGCGCAGGGCGAGGTCCGCGTGGTCATCGACCTTCACGGATTCGTGGACCAGCATCGTGTGGTGGCGGAACGGACCGTCGGGGACACCATGGTCGGCGCGGAACAGCTTCAGTGCGCCGGACAGCACGAACGAGTCCATGGCGTCCAGGAGGCGGTCGTCCATGTCTGGCCCGACCCCGCGGACGTGGGCCTTCTCCTGCGAGTTGGCGTAGGTGCGCTCCTCGTGAGGAATGGCGGTGTCCAGGTCGTGGAAGTCCTGAACGCCCATGTACCCGGCAGGGCGTGGAAGCGAGATCAGGAAGTCAGAGGGGAAGATGTCCTCGGAGTCGCCTGGGTCGACAAAGATGTTGGCGAACGGCGTCGCTGTGTAGCCCACATACTGTGCGCGCGGGAGAAGCGTGAGGAGCTGCGATATCAGGGCATTGATAGCCGTGCGTTCGGTGCGGCCCTGTTCCCACTTCTTGGGATTGGACGTGTTGACAGAGGCCTGGTCGGATTCATCGTCGATGATCAGGACCGGCAGCTCGCCGAGAAGGCCGTGGATCTGCTTGAGGTCCTTCACCAGCTTGGTGAGAACCGACTTGTTCTTCTTCACCACGACCATGCGGGCTGCCGTGCGGTGGAGGTTCGCGGGGTCGTGGAGTGGCCGGGTCGGCTCGCGCTTGTCGTACTCGAGTGCCCGGATGCCCTGAGCGAGGCTCTTGTAGTCGTTGTCCCGGGTGGTGAGCCGTTCGATGTCGAAGGCTCCGAGCGTGGACGGGCGCCCACCGTGGCGTATGAAGTCCGGCCAGTCGTTGTCGTCGTCGCCGACGTAGTCGATGCCCACAAGGGAGTCGACATCGCCCGGATCGGCGCCCCGGAGGATGTTCTCCTGGCCGATCAGCTCCATATCGAGACGCCTCTGCGTCTGCGCACGCAGCAGGTTGAGGGTTCCCGCGAGAACGATCACCAGCCGGTATCCCGCGTCGATGGCCTTGGCTGTCACGCCGGTGAAGTTGGCCGTCTTTCCCGACTGGACGTAACCGACGACAAGCCCTTTGGTCTGGCGGGCTTCCGGCTGCTCCGGGTCCGCGAGGCGCTCGACTACTGCCCGGCTAGCCTCGTCCAGACTCGCGATGGCCGCGTCGGACCAGCCCTTGTCCTGGAGCTTGCGCTCGTAGGAAGACCAGTAGAAGGCGCGTGCCGCCGCCTTCTCGGGCGTGTACCAGGGGGTGAACTCCCGTGTGATCACAGTGGCCGGCGGGATCGCCGGCACCGGTACGACGTCATCCAGCGCCTTGCGGAGGTCCGTGCTGAGCCTGAGCAGCTCGTATGCGGCCGCTCGGCGCTCCTCGGTGCGCGGCGCCGCGTCCGGAGCCCAGTCCGGAGCCTCAGCGAAGTCCCAGGCGGTGAGGGTGCGGCTCCAGAGAGACTTGAGCGCTTCGGCGCCGGTATCTGAGCCCATCAGCCGGGCCCGGAAGGTTTCCTCGGTCAGGTCCGCGTCCGGAGCGTCCTCGTCAGCGACGAATGCCGCCCACTTTCCGAACGGCCGAGGACCGTCCTGCATCGCCGCCAGCGCGGAGGTGTGGATCTTCAGGAGCGTGTCTGACACGGGAATCCTTGTGATGAGTCGAGCGTCGGAGCGGTGATGACGAGGGAAGGCGAGCGGGTCAGTCCATACCGCGTTCGCGGCGTTCTCGCTGGGTTCTGACAGACGTGAGCAGGATGGTGTTCCAGTAATCGATACGGTCCTGCCGGCCCCGTTCCCAGCGACCCAGACCGAAGCAGTCCTCCAGAAGGAGGTACAGCAGAGTCTTGGTGACGGGCGCGTCGTTGGCGCCACCGCGTCTGCCATCGTTGAAGTCCTCGCGGAAGGACTTGTTGAGCAGCACGGTGTTGGTATCGCGGTTGAGCTCGAAGAAGCGGTCCGCGGGCAGCGGCACCCAGGAGAAGGCGATGGGGTCTTCGCCGGGTTTCTGGGGCAGTTCTTCGGTGATGACCCGCTTGATCTTGGGGTCGATGCCCTTGCCGGGTGCGGTCACCGGTTTCCGGACGATCTCTGAACGCTTAGCGCCGTCCCGGTACGTCGCTTCGGCGTCTGCCAGGTATGCGGGAAACGAGTGGCCAGCGGCGTCGACGGCCCTCTCCACGCCGACGGTGAAGGAGGGAGTCACCGTGACTCCCTCCTTCTTCACGTCCAGACTGAACACCGGGTTTGGGTGGGAGGGGAGGTCGACCTCGATCCGAGCGAGTGCGAGATGGCCTTCGGGGGTGCGCAGGTTGTTCCAGCCGCCCGCCTGCACGAGACGGTCGTTCCGGTAGAAGTAGAAGCCCTGCCGTTCGTTCAGCGAGCCGATCTGGCGGAAGCCCGCCTGCCGGGACTTGGCCGGCCAGATGTGGGCTGTCAGCTGGATATCGCCGACTCCTTCGACGGGGGCCCTGTACTTCTTGGGGTACTGCGCCCGTCCCGGAACCTTGTAACCGAAGGGGTCCAGAGCTTCCACCGCGATGTGGTCCAGCTCTTCGCCGAGCATTCCCTCGCCGGAGCTCACGTCCCACACCGCGATGTCGAGCGCTAGTCCGCGGGAGAGGAAGCGATGCAGGTAGAGGCCAAGGTGGGTCTCAAGCCGGGAAATCGCCCGCGACAGGTACTGATCGCTCTGCCCGGGAGTGACGGTACGGAACGCGCGCACGAGATCCCACCGGACCACCGTTCCCTGCCACTCGATGATGCCGTCATAACAGTCGACGAGGTCCTGTGCGTATGCGGGATCAACGGTGTCGCAGCGGAAATCGTCGGCTATGCCCTCGGCGGTCAACCGCCGTCCCGCCGCGCGGCTCCGCTTGGTGCGGCTGACGACGGTGAGTGAGTCGGCGTGAGAGAGGGAGGCGGCCTTCAGACCCGTGCCGTACATGCCGAGAGCGCGGTCGTCGTAGTCACGCCGGTGTCCCACGGTCATGGCCGCGTCCAGTGCCGAATCATCCATGCCGTGCCCGTTGTCGACGATCAGGAGGCTGAGGATGCGCTCCGTGTCGCGTAGGAAGTGCACGACGACCTTGTCAGCCCCGGCGTCGATCGAGTTGTCGATCAGGTCGGCGACGGCGACCTCGAACCCGTAGCCCTGATTGGTGAGTGCTTTGGCGTAACCCGCGTCTGGAGGCAGGTGCCTGCTGCCGGCGGTCGGAACCTCGTACTGCCAGGAGGCAGCGGAGTCATGGCTCATGGACTGGTTACTTCTCCCATGCACACAGGACTGGGCCCGTGTGGGGGAAGAGCGGCCCGTCAGCTCATCAGGTGAAATGCGAGATTATCGCAAGTCCTTTACAAGTGTCAGCGGCAGCTCCGTCTCAGCTTTGAGCGCGATGGGTGTTGCCTGCGGAGTGGCTGGATCGCTCACGGCCGTGAACGCCGCCCGGAGCCGCCCTGCCGCCCGCCTGGACCCGCCTGCGCCGCCCTTGGAACCGCGACCGGTCCACCCATCCTTCCCTGGTCGGTCGGCGTCCCGTCCCGTGTGAGTCGGCGGGTGAAAAGGCAGCGACCCCGTGATGTCCGCGCGGTGCCAGTTGTGTGCCGCCGTCCCGCGATACCGCGTGCACGACGCGTGCCCGGAACGGCTCGTCGGGCTTCGGCCGTTGCAAGGGCGGGTGAAACCGCCCTACGGCACCGCTAGTTGGGCCCAGAAGCCGTCGACGTAGGCTCCGGCCGTATGCATGTAGTTGCGGTGCTCGCGCTCGACGGAGTGTCGGCCTTCGATCTCGCCATTCCCTGCCAAGTGTTCACACTCGCCACCCACCCCGACGGTTCTCCCGCCTACGACGTGCGGGTCTGTGCCGATCGGGACGTCACGGCGAGTGCCGGGCCCGCGCAGCCGTTCCGGCTGTCGTCCCCGTACCGGTGGGACGACGTCCGGGACGCCGACACCGTCATCGTGCCCGGTGTTGCCGCCGAGGAGGAGCCCCACCCGCGGGTGCTCGGGTTGTTGAAGGACGTGGCCGCCGAGGGGAAGCGGATCGCCTCCATCTGCACCGGGGCCTTCGTGCTTGCCCGGGCCGGGTTGCTGGACGGGCGGCGGGTGACGACGCACTGGCGGTTCGCCGACGCGCTGGCCGGCCGGTTCCCCGGCACCCAGGTCGACCCTTCGGTGCTGTTCGTCGACGAAGGGCAGGTCCTGACGTCCGCCGGGATCGCCGCGGGCCTCGACCTGCGCCCGCACATGGTGCGCCGCGACCACGGCGCGGCGGTGGCCGCGGATGTCGCCCGCATGACGGTCATGGCGCCGCAGCGGACGGGCGGGCAGGCGCAGTTCATCGAGGAGGTGCTCGAGTACGAGCGCCGCGGGACCGTGTGGCGCGCCTGACC
>NZ_JBSGZJ010000071.1:0-5941 GCF_053610925.1 Streptomyces sp. NPDC054847
CCGCAGGAGAGCGGCGCGGCCGGCCCCGCGGCCCGCTCGGCCGCGCCCACCGTCGAGAGCTGGCCCGACCCGGCTGCCGTGCTGCTCACGGCGCTGGGCCCCGGCCCCAGGCTGTGGGAGCGCGGCCCGCGGCACCCCGAGTCGCTCGTCGTCCGGCTCGGCACGGCGGACCGCGCCGAGCTGCCGTCCGTGCCCGTGACCGTCGCCCTGAGGGAGGCCGGGTCGCTCGGCCTCGCCGGTCCGCGCGCGCGGCTCGCGGGCCTCGCCAGGTCCGCCGTGGCGCAGCTCGCGGCGCTGCACTCGCCCGGTGAACTCGAGATCGTGCTGATCAGCGCGGACCGGGCCCGGTCCCTGGAGGAGCGCAAGGCGGAGTGGTCCTGGCTCGGCTGGCTGCCGCATCTGCGCCCGGCCCACGGCCAGGACTGCCGGCTGCTGCTGGCCTACGACCGCGACCAGGCCGCCGCCCGCGCCGCGGAGCTGACGCGCCGCCTGGACGACGGCCCGCTCGGCACGGGCTGGGCGAGCGCCGACTCCCGGGCCGTCGCCGAGGCCGCCGCACGCCACGACGGCCCTCGGACGGTCGTGATCGTCGACGGGGATCCCGGCTCGGCCGTGCTGCGCGAGACCACCGCCCGCCTGGCCGGTGCCGGCCAGGCCGCCGGGATCCATCTGATCTGCCTGGCGGAGACGCCCGCCGCCTCCCCGCTCTCCCCCGTCGCCGCCACCTACGAGTCGGCCTGCGCCGCGTCGCTGCCCTTCCGTGAGTGCGGGGCCGCGGCGCTGCTCAGCGGGGACGTGGCGACCGCGCTGCGTCTGATGCGGGTCGCCTCCGGGCAGCCCGCGGGCCATGGCACGGTCGGCGTGGTCGACGCGGTGTCCGCCGCCTGGGCGGAGCGGTTCGGGCGGGCGCTCGCCCCGCTGCGCGCCGAGGGCTCGAGCGTGCAGCCCGGCAGGACGGCGGTGCTGCCGCAGTCCGCCCGCCTGCTGGACGAGCTGGAGCTGGCACGGGCCACCCCCGCCTCGCTGATGGCGCGATGGGCGGCCGCCTGCGACGGCACCGTCGTCCTCGGCGCCGGTCCCCGCGGCCCGCTCGCCGTCGACCTGGCGCAGGAGGGCCCGCATCTGCTGATCGAGGGCCCCGCCGGCAGCGGCCGTACGGAACTGCTGCGTTCGGTCGCCGCGTCGCTGGCCGCGGCGGGCCGCCCCGACCGGCTCGGCCTGCTCCTGGTCGACGGGGCCGGCGGAGAGCGCGGCGAGGGGCTGGCCGTCTGCACCGAACTGCCTCATGTGACCGAGCACCTCGTGGCCAGCGACCCGGTGCGGATGCGGGCGTTCGCGCAGGCGCTCGGCGCGGAACTGAAGCGCCGGGCGGCCGTGCTGGACGAGGCGGGCGTCACCGACTTCGCCGAGTGGCGCACCCGGAGGGAGGTCGCCGGCCGGATGGTGGGTCAGCGGACGTCACCCGAAGCCGCCGACCAGCGGGGCGACATCGACTCGCCCTCGTCGGGGACGCTCAGGCTCCGTCCCGGCGGGCGTACGCGGAGCCAGGGACCGGATCCGCTGCCGCGTCTGGTGGTGCTGGTCGACGACTTCGACGCGCTGGTCGCCCCGGCGCTGGGGAGCCCGGGCCGGCCGGCGGCTGGTTCGGTCGTGCGGGCCCTGGACGCGGTGGCAAGGGACGGCGCACGCCTGGGCGTCCACCTCGTGGCCACGTCGTCGCGGCCGGACCGCACGGCGGACACGGAGCTGGCGGAGGGCGCGCGGCTGCGTGTCGTGCTGGAGGCGCCGCCGGTCGCGCCCGGCCCTGAAGACCCCGCCCCGGGCCGGGGCAGGCTGGGGCATCCGGACGGCCGCGTCACGCCGTTCCAGAGCGGCCGGGTGACCGGGCGCATCCCGCGTACGGCCACCTTGAGACCCACTGTCGTTCCGCTCGAGTGGGAGCGGATGGGCGATCCACCCACCCGACGCCCCGTCCGGGAACTGGGCAACGGGCCGACCGACCTGGCGCTGCTCGCCAGTGCGCTGGAGCGCGCCGCGCGGTCGGTGGACGCGGCGCCGGTGGGGCCGCTGACACCGGCTCATCCTTGAGTGGCGGCGCTGGGGCCATTTGACCTGACATCACGTCACGAGGGCATCACGAAAGAGTGATAGAGGCCGGGGGCGGTATTGCGACACCCGTAGCGCGGGCGTAGACCTGTCGGCACGAACCGGCAACGGGACGCCGGACAACCGGTCCGGCGCAGCGGGACAGCGCAACAGGTCAGTCGGAAGCAGCGCACAGGAGAGACGGGGCAGTAATGCGCAGAACTCTTCGTACGGGCAGGGCCGCAGTGATGTTCGCCGCGATCGGCGCTCTCGCCCTCACCGGATGCGGCGGCGGCAGCGACGGCGGAGAGCCGGGGGACGGCGGTCCGACCAAGGGCACCCAGTCGCCCTCATCGGTCCAACTGCCCAAGCTGAACGGCGAGAAGATCCAGGTCGCCGCCGTATGGAGCGGCCCGGAGCAGGAGAACTTCACCAAGGTCCTGGACGAGTTCGAGAAGCGCACGGGCGCGCAGGTCACCTTCGTCCCCGCGCAGGACCCGATCGTCAACTTCCTCGGCACGAAGATCGCCGGCGGCAGCCCGCCCGACGTGGCGATGCTCCCTCAGGTCGGCGCGATCCAGCAGGCGGTGGCGCGCAAGTGGGCCAAGCCCGTCGGCGCGGAGGCCAAGGAGCAACTGGCGAAGAACTACTCCAAGGGCTGGCAGGACCTCGGCGCGGTCGACGGCACGCAGTACGGCGTGTACTACAAGGCCGCGAACAAGTCCCTGATCTGGTACAACAACGCCGTTTTCGAGAATGCCGGGGCCACGCCGCCGAAGACCTGGAAGGACTTCATGTCCACGGCGGAGACGATCTCCGCCTCGGGTGTCACGCCGGTGTCCATCGCGGGAGCGGACGGCTGGGTACTGACCGACTGGTTCGAGAACGTCTACCTCTCCCAGGCGGGCCCGGAGAAGTACGACCAGCTCGCCAAGCACGAGATCAAGTGGACCGACCCGTCGGTGAAGGACGCCCTCACCACCCTCGGTGAGCTGTTCGGCAAGCCGAACCTGATCGCGGGCGGCACGGACGGCGCCCTCCAGACGGAGTTCCCGGCGTCGGTCACCCAGACGTTCAGCGGCGGTGACGCCCCCAAGGCCGCGATGGTCTTCGAGGGCGACTTCGTGACCGTCAACATCGCGCAGACCGACGCGAAGATCGGTACGGACGCGAAGGTCTTCCCGTTCCCGGCCGTCGGCGCGGAGCCTCCGGTGGTGACCGGCGGGGACGCGGCGGTGGCGCTGACGGACAGCAAGGGCGCCCAGGCGCTGCTGACGTTCCTGGCTTCGCCCGACGCCGCGGCGATCCAGGCGGCGGCCGGCGGCTTCATCTCGCCGAACAAGTCGCTGGACGTGGCCGCGTACCCGAACGACGTGCAGCGGGACATCGCGAAGGCGCTGATCGCGGCGGGCGACGACTTCCGCTTCGACATGTCGGACCAGATGCCGCAGTCGTTCGGCGGGACGCCCGGCAAGGGCGAGTGGAAGATCCTCCAGGACTTCCTGAAGAACCCGAAGGACGTCGCCGGCACCCAGCAGCGGCTGGAGGCCGAAGCGGCCAAGGCGTTCAAGAGCTGAGGCCGTGCCTGCCGTAACAGCGGGGGGCCCGGCTCGTCCGGCGCCCCCCGCGCGTCAGCGTAAGAGCGTGACAGGAACACGTAAATTAGTCGCGGCCGGCTTTCTGCTGCCCGCGCTCGTGCTGCTGGGCGCGCTCGTGGTCTACCCGATCGGGTACTCGCTCTACAGGTCCTTCTTCGACCAGTCCGGCGCCGGCTTCGCCGGGCTCGACAACTACGTGGAGATCTTCACCGACGACACCATCCTGACCGCGGTCAAGAACAACGCGATCTGGGTCGTCGTCGCACCGACGGTCTCCACCGCCCTCGGTCTGATATTCGCCGTGCTCACCGAACGGGTCCGCTGGGGCACCGCGTTCAAGCTGATCGTCTTCATGCCGATGGCGATCTCGATGCTGGCGGCGGGCATCATCTTCCGGCTCGTCTACGAGCAGGACCCGGAGCGCGGTGTGGCCAACGCGGTCTGGGTGGGCGTGCACGACACGTTCGAGGAGTCGGCCGGATATCCGCGGGCCCGGCCCCTGCCGGTGCACCCGCTCGAGGCGGCCGGCGGCGGTGCGTTCGTCACCAAGGAGCCGGCCTCCGCCGGAACACCGGTGCAGCTTCCGCTGGTCGGCGTGGCGCCCGCGAAGATGCCGTCCGACGCGGAACCCGCCAAGGCGGCAGAGCCGGGCGACGGCGAGATCCACGGCACCGCCTGGCTCGACTTCACCCGGGGCGGCGGCGGCAGACCGAACGTCGTCGACACCCAGGAGCTCGGGCTCAAGGGCCTCAAGATCGAGGCGGTCAAGGACGGCAAGGTGGTGGCGGACACCCGTGCCGCCGCCGACGGCACCTTCACCCTCCCGGCCTCCGCCGACGGCGCGCTGCTGCGGCTGCCCGCCGACAACTTCCGCGAGCCGTACAACGGCGTCGACTGGCTCGGCCCGTCCCTGGTGACGCCGGCGATCATCGGCAGCTACGTGTGGATGTGGGCGGGCTTCGCCATGGTGCTGATCGCGGCCGGTCTGGCGAGCGTGCCGCGCGAGCTCCTGGAGGCGGCACGCGTCGACGGCGCCAACGAATGGCAGGTGTTCCGGCGGATCACGGTGCCCCTGCTGGCGCCCGTGCTCGCGGTCGTCCTGGTCACCTTGATGATCAACGTGCTGAAGATCTTCGACCTGGTGTTCATCATCGCGCCGGGCTCCTCCCAGGACGACGCCAACGTCCTCGCCCTCCAGCTCTACCGCTCCTCCTTCGGCACCGACGCGGACCTGGGCCTCGGCAGCGCGATCGCGGTGCTGCTGCTTCTGCTCGTGCTGCCGGTGATGTTCTTCAACGTCCGGCGGATGCGAAGGGAGACCCGGCGATGAGCACGAGCGACACCGCGGTGAAGAGCGGCTCCCCCGTCAAGGCCAAGCAGTCCGTCGCCGCCCGGATCGCGGCCGCCGCGGGCGGCGGCGCGCTGCGCGTCTTCCTGATCCTCGCCGCCCTGTTCTGGCTGATGCCCACCATCGGCCTCCTGCTCTCCTCGCTGCGCGACAGCGGCGACATCGCAGCGAGCGGCTGGTGGAAGGTGTTCACCGCCCCCGCCGAGATCACCACCGAGAACTATTCACGGCTGCTGCAGAACGAGACCATCACCGATTCCCTGCTGTCCACGGTGGTGATCACGGTCCCCGCCACCGTGCTGGTCGTGGTCATCGGGGCGCTCGCCGGATACGCCTTCGCCTGGATGGAGTTCCCCGGCCGCGACTGGTGGTTCATGGTCGTGGTGGGCCTGCTGGTGGTCCCCGTGCAGGTCGCGCTCGTCCCCGTGTCGGAACTCTTCGGCGTGATCGGCATCTTCGAGACGACGATCGGCGTGGTCATCTTCCATGTGGCCTTCGGTCTGCCGTTCGCCATCTTCCTGCTGCGGAACTTCTTCGCGGAGATCCCACGGGAGCTGCTGGAGGCGGCCCGGCTCGACGGCGCGGGCGAGATCCGTCTGTTCACCCGCGTCGTGATGCCGCTGGGCGCCCCGGCGATCGCCTCACTCGGGATCTTCCAGTTCCTGTGGGTGTGGAACGACATGCTGGTCGCGCTGATCTTCGCCGACTCGGAGAGTGCCCCGATCACCGTCGCGCTCCAGCGTCAGGTACGGCAGTTCGGCAACAACATCGACGTCCTCGCGCCCGGCGCGTTCCTGTCGATGATCATTCCGCTGGCGGTTTTCTTCGCCTTCCAGCGCCAGTTCGTCTCCGGTGTGATGGCGGGCGCCGTCAAGTGACCGGCTGACGGACACCGGCGACGGCACACCGT